>NZ_FMDK01000150.1 GCF_900091995.1 Streptomyces sp. MnatMP-M17 | reverse complement strand
TCCCCGCCCACCACCCCCCACCTACCCGCGTACGACGCACCCACGAGAGCCCGACGCCCGTCCCCGGCACCCGGGGACGGGCGTCTCCCGTTCGTCCTCGCAGGTGAGGTAGGTTCCCGTATCGCTCGGCAGACGGCGAGCGCATGTTGGCGAGTAAGGAAAGGTCGGGACATGGCTGTCATCCACAGAACGACAGTGACGCCGGGCAAGTTGGAGCTTCTCGCATCGTGGCTTCCCGCGCAGCCCTGGTACCTCGGCAACGGGCCGGAGCCGAAGCTCACCAAGGCCGGCGGCTTCCGGCTCGACGATCCGGAGGGAGAGGTCGGGATCGAGTTCATGGTGGTCACCGACGATTCCGGTGACCAGCCGCTCGCCTACCACGTACCACTCACCTACCGTGGGGCACCGCTCGACGATGCCGAGCAGGCGCTGATCGGTACCGCCGAGCACGGCGTGCTGGGACGACGGTGGATCTACGACGGAACCCATGACCCGGTTCTGGTGGCCCAACTGTTCGCCCTTATGACCGGCGAGGCCGAGCCACAGGCCCAGAGCACGAGCAACAGCCCCGACCCGACTGTCACCGGCCACTTCGCACCGACCGGCCATGGAACGCCGATCCACCTCACGGCGGTGACCGACGGACCGCACGGCACCGATCTCCTCGTACGGACCACCGCCACGGCCGAGCCCACCTCACCGACCGGCCAACTGACCATCCGAGTGAACCGCGTCCTCCAGCCCACCACGGCTGGCTCATCCGCCCACGAGGCAGCCCTCTTGGGCCACATCACCGCCAACTGGCTCCTGCCGGACGGCTCCACGTCCCGCGGCCAGTTCGCCACCGCCCACGCCACCACGCTCCCAGCCCACGCCCAAGCCGACCAGTAGTCTCCGGACAGTCCGTGTAGGTTCTCTGCTTCGATGTCATGCAGGCAACCGCATGACCGGCGGCTTCGCACCGTTCTCAAACGGATGACACAGCTCCGGATTCTCAGCACGATGACATATCCGCGCGATGGCGGGGAGCTGCTTAGCCCTCCTCCTCCGTGGCCTCGTCCCAGCTCGGTAGGGAGACACCGGCTGCCGTCGTCATCCGAAGAACCTCACAGCCCATGAGCCGTACGGCATCGAAGAGGCGCTGTCGGACCCGTTCGCTGTCCTCGGGCGGGAAGCTGATACGGATCTGGTGAGGGCGGGACATGTCGTAGGTGAGCAACCAGTCGGTGTCGACGGTCGCGAAATGGTCCTGCCCGCTCTCGCCGTGCTCCGACCGCCACGAGCCGCGGTCTGCGATAGGGGTCAGGGCCTCCCGGAGCACGCGCAGGCGCTCGGGATGAGCCAGAGGTCCTTCGGTCAAGCGCAGGCACCGGTGGACACGTCGCCGGAAGGCGTTGAACCACGGTGCAAGGCCCGGTTCCATGTCCCCGAGCAGCCGGGAAGTGACGTGTCCGCCTGCCCAGCCTTCGACGAACCCGGCTGCGCCCATGGCGAAGGTCTCGTACTGACCGTCCCGGCTCCAGACAACAACGGGCCAGTCCTGCGGGTCCCCGGCGGTGAGCCAGCACAGCCGGTCGGCGTCCATGGTGGTTCCCCAGACCAACAGCCCACCTGGAGACGGGTGCAGCGGGTACGGGTACCGTTCGCCGTCCCTCTCGGGCGTCCCCGACGGTCGTCCGCTCTGCCATTCGACGCCGTTGTACTGACTCGCGCCGAACGGTGTCCGCAGATAGACGAAGTCGCAGAACTCCCCCCACCCGTAGGTCTCGACCAGCCGCTTGTAGTCCTCGGGCAGCCGCACACCGAGCGCGTTCTCGGGGACGGTCCAGTCCCCGCTGGCATCAATGGGTGTGGCTGGCGGCGCAACGAGGCGCGTCAGGCTGTGGCTTCCCATCAGGTCACCTGCCGCACGAGTGCCTTGGCCACGGGCTCGCCAGTACGCCTCGCATACGTCATCCGCTCCCGCACCTCGCGAAGCGTGCGGGGCCGGTACCCGGGGCCGCCACAGCAGCTCTTGTGGAAACCCACACCTGCGTTCACTAGGACCGAGAGAGTCCGCCAGGCCGCGGTGTCCCGTCGCCGGGGCGCGGCGAAAGCCGACCCCACGTGGGTCAGCGGCTCCGAGCAGCGCGGACAGATCCGGTGCCGTTCCCTGTCGTAGGGCTGCTTGTACGAGGCCCGGCAGGGCAGGCAGACGTACGAGGTCTTCGCGTGGGCCATGTCACCAGCCTAAACAACGCCCCGTGACGAATTCGACGGGTATTTCAGGGGCCGTGAACGGACAGAGAGAGCGAGCTGGCCGCCTGACGGATCCGCTCCGACGTTCGAGATGATGGAGCGGTGTCCCTTCGTTACTTCAATCAGACCGGCTGGACTGCCATCTTCAACGGCACCGAGACCGGCCGCATGGTGCGCGTAGAGGGCTGGGATCAGGCGACCGGAACGGCCCTGGTGGTCGACCCCAAGCGAGGCGCCTTGCGACTGGTCACGGATTACGAGGACTTCTCCCACCTGGAGCGAGCCGACCAGGTCGTTGCTGCGGTGCCCGGCGGTGGGTGGAGGCCCACTGGACGGACCAGGGACCGGGTGGGACTCCTCTTACTGAGCAGGTCCTGGCCTGGCTGATCACCTCTCAGGGGCGGGCAACTGCTATCACGATCGATGCGTACGGCCATGTCGAAGACGCCGACAGCGCCGACACCTTCATCCCGCCAGGTGAGGAACTGAAGTGACCGCCTTGGGCCGGGATCGGGCAACGCCAGCACCAACTGAGCTTCGTTCCGAAGCCGAGTGGGACGGCCCCTACTATCGCGTCCGAACCGGTGGCTTCGAGGCTTTCTTCCTCCCGAACCCTGGTGAGGTACTCGACGAGGTCTGCAACGTCGATGCTGAGGTTCGTCTCCCCGATGGCTCACGCTGGAGTGCGACGATCTTCACAGTCACCGAGGTCAGCCGGTTGATGAAGAGGTGGGAGGAGACAGGAGAAGCGGCAGGTTGTCGGTGCTCCTGGTGCTCGGACGGGCTGATCGTTCGAGATCCCGGCATCCGGGAGATGGTGATCGTGATCGCCGAGCTGCTTGCGTCGGGAGAGTTCGAAGGGGCCTTCCACCGTCTGGACGACTCGGTGTGAGTTCCGATGCCTCATGACTGTGCATCGCATTGAAGTGTCCGGATCGCCCTGAGCACCTTCCTCCCCAAAGGGGTCAGTGTCATCGGCCGTCTCCGTTCGGCTCTCACCAGCAGTGGTCCGCCGAGCTCTCGCTCGATCCGGTTGATCTGCGCGACAAGAGTGAACATGTTGAGGCCGAGACCGCTTGCTGCGGCACCGAGGCTCGGATAGGCAGATGCAGCCGCGAATCGGCTCAGGCGTTCGCTGGCACCCTGGCCGCCGAGTGCCGGCCGGAGGATGCGTGGCGCTCGGCTGGCCTGGTCGATGGCCCGAAGTGCCTGGCTGTGGCTGGCGCCTCCGCGTGATCGCAGCGGGACGTTGTGGGTCTTGGCCCAGCGCGCCATGTTCGCGGTACTCATGCCCTTCTTGTGTGCGAGATCTGCAAGGGTCCGGCGGCGGTGGACGTACTGCTCGATCAGCCAGTCCCGTTCGACGGTTCCTCGGCGCCTGTAGTCCTGCGGGCCTTCGCGGAGCGGGACTTCATACTCATGCGCGAGACCGGTCAGCACGCTGCGAGAGAAACCGGTGAGGGCGGCCATCTGGTTCAGGGATTGGTGCTCGTCCAAGTAAAGGCGGACGAAGGTCTCCTTCGCCACGTCCTGGCGGGCCTTGCGCCGGACCTGGCCCGTCGCCCGGGCGGCAGACTTCGTCGGCGGTGGTGCAGGGGCAGGGTGCTCGTGCAAGGCGAGGCGGATTGCCTCGACGGTGGTGCCGAGGGCCTCAGCCGCGTACTGAACCGGGTTCTTGCGCGGGCGGACAAGGCGGTGTAGGTGGGGGATGTCGATGCGAGCGAGGTCGGGACCCGGTAGGTCCAGCCCGTCGAGCAGGGAGGTGGGCGGCTGCCAGATCACCGGCTCGTCGTCGATGTCGTGGGCTGCCAGGAAGTCCCTGGCAACACGGTCCAGTTCCCCGGCCAGCTCGGGTGTTTGCAGGACTGCGGCGCGGGCTGCCTCGGCCTTGAAGGGTGCTTCGTCGACCTTGCGGTAGCCGGGTGCGTCTTCGGTTGGCAAGCCGCTGATGCGTTGGAACAGCCGACAGCGGATGATTTGCTCTCGTCGGCCTTGGCCGGGCGATGTGCCGGTGCGGCGGCAGATGTCCAGCCAGAGCTCGTGCGGCAGCAGGCTGCTGTAGTCGAGGCGGCGGCGACGCTGGTAGTCGATGGGGATGTCGTTGGAGTCGAGGTAGTCGGCCAGGCGGACCAGGGCGATCGTCATGTCCGGCCATAGCGGCTGATCGTTCAGCAGTTGCAAGATCCGGGAGATGTCGATGCCGTCAGCAACTGCGCCGAGGTGCCGGGCCGCGTCCTCAAGGCTGGTCCGGCTGCCGACGATCAGGAGAGCGCTGGCCAGGACAGGCGCGAGAACACGGGGGTAGACCCCTTCCGACGGGGTGAGCCGTACTACCCAGGACGGCCAGAACGTGCTGGGTATGCTCCGGGCTCGCCGCGCTGCAAGGAGACTCCGTCGAGCTCAGCGCCACGGAGCTCGTCAACGAGCGCACGATCGAACAGCCAGTCTCTGCGGTAGCCCGACAAGAAACGGATGTTCTCCAGCTCAGTCGCAGGTGGCTCGCTCCAGACCTCGTACTTCCACCCGCGAACCTCCACCGCCTCACGGGTCCAATCGAACGTGAAAGCCACCTCCGGCTTGGACAGCCGGTGCGATGGCTTTACATCCACGACCACGGGCCCCTCGTCGGTGACCAGGAGGTAGTCCGGGATGTGCTTGCGCACAGCCTCGTCCACCTGGGCCTTGAGCAGAAATGGCTGGGCCACGATGCGCCGTACGGACGGATCGAAATCAGCGAAGAGGAGCCTCGCCAGTTCGAGGCGCGACTCGTAGATGACGTGGTCACGCATTGTGGCGGACCAGTAGGTGCCCGAGTAGTGCCGCTGGCCCCTGTACCAGCGGAAGGTCCGCCAGGGTGTCGCCGCCGCAAGCCCATCGATCGAGGACCCAGCCCACTCCCGGTTCTCAACCAGCCTGCCGCTCGCGCTCCGCAGGCTCACGGTGATCGATGCCGCGCTCAGCTCTGCCGCCATGAGTCACCCCCGGATCGTCGGCAGCCTCCGCGAGCGCTACGTTCGCATCCGTGCGAGGCTCCGACGCCAGGCCCGGGGCAAGGTCACCCAAACGAGTGATGGCGGTGAACAGCGATTCTCAATCCCGTGTCGGTTCGGCCAGTCAGATGACATTGCGACTGAGAAAATGACACGGGATTTGAGAACCTACATCCGGTGTAGGTTCTCGCTTTCGGTGTCATGTGCCGACGCTGTGACCTGGACGTTCCCCTTCAGTCTCACGACGTGTCGGCAGGCGGCTGTCTCAGATCGGTGTCATTTCCTCAGACTGACCAGCCGGCTGCGCCGGACCTCATGAGCTTGCATCGGCGGCCGCCCGTTCCATCCGCACCTTCACTGCTTGCTCAATGCGGTTGACGATCTCCTTCTTGGACGCCGTGTCCAAGGTCTCCGGGATCTTGTCGAAGGTGTCGGGAAGGACGTCGAGGAGACCCCAGATCTGTTCGCCGGTGTTGACGGTCAGTAGTTGCTGGCACCTCCACTGCAGCGGCACCTCGGGACGGTGCGTGAGCCGCTGCACGAGTGTCGGGAACAGATAGTGCGTCGCCTCTGCGGCGAGGTGCTCTCGTAGCCAGTCGACCGGGAGCCGCTGGCTGAAGCCATGCATGGCGGCCTCCTGGGCCAGGTCCAGGAGCTGAGCGGTGTCGACGGCTCGGACGGTGCGGGGAAGGGTCGGGGTCATGTCGCGATGATGCCAAGAAGCTTCCGCGGGGCCGAGCGGTCAGCAGGGCCGGGATGCGATCTGGCGACGGGCAGGGCCCCAGACTTCCTCGAACTCTTCGCAGGTGAGTTGTTCGGGGTCGTGGCCTTCCCATTCCGAGATGGGCAGCTCGGCTGTGATCCCGAACCTGCTGTCGTACTCATCGAGACGGCCTGCGTCGTAGGCCCGCTGCCACTCGGCGAGGGAGGCAGCTGCGATCGGAGTCAGCTCAGGCCCTTCGAGTTCGACCTGCCGGATCACCCAGCCTTCGGCGTCGACCTCAAAGTAGAACCAGACATCTTCCTCGTCCCAGTAGCAGCGCATCCATGTCTTCACGAGCCCATGATGGCGGCGGTCTGCGCGCCAGCCGGTGCGGTGTCAATTCCTGTGGATGGTCACCTGGACAACTGGGATGCTCCTGCTGTGACCACCACGACGAGCAAACTGCAGACCGACGCCGGATGGGACGGCTCCTATTACCGCGTCCTCGCCGAAGGATTCGAGGCACTGTTCCTCCCGAGCCCTGACGAGGTGCTCGATGAGGTCTGCAATGTGGATGTCGAGGTTCACCTCCCCGATGGCTCTCGCTGGAGTGCGACGATCTTCACCCTCGCCGAGGTGGACCGGCTGATGAGGTGGTGGGAGGGGACCGGAGAAGCGGCAGGGGGCCAGTGCTTCTGGTGCTCGGACGGGCTGATCGTTCGAGACCCTGGCATCCAAGGCATGGTGGGCGTGATCACCAAGCTGCTTGCGTCGGGAGAGTTCGACGGGGCCTTTCATCGCCTTTCCGACCCGGAGTGAACTTCGGGTTTCATGCCCCTGCACCATCTTGAGACGTTCGAATAGCTCTGAGCACCCTCTTCCCCAAGGGGGTCAGCGTCATGGGCCGGCCACGTTCGGCTCTGACCAGCAGCGGTCCGCCGAGCTCTCGTTCGATCCGGTTGATCTGCGCGACGAGGGTGAACGCGTTGAGACCGAGGCCGCTCGCCGCCGCGCCGAGACTGGGAAAGGCGGCTGCAGCCGCGAATCGGCGCAAGCGTTCACTGGCACCCTGACCGCTTAGTGCTGGCCGGAGGACGCGCGGCGCTCGATGGGCCTGGTCGGCAGCGCGAAGTGCCTGGCTGTGGCTGGCTCCTCCGCGTGATCGCAGCGGGACGTTGTGGGCCTTGGCCCAGCGGGCCATGTTCGCGGTGCTCATGCCGGCTTCTCGGGCGAGGTCCGGCAGGGTCCGGCGGCGGTGGACGTACTGGTCGATGAGCCAGTCCCGTTCGACGGTGCCGCGGCGCTTGTAGTCCTGTGGCCCCTCCCGGAGCGGGATGCCGTACTCGTTGGCGAGATCGGTCAGCACCCTGCGAGAGAAACCGGTGATCACGGCGATCTGCCGAAGGGACCGATGTTCGTCGAGGTAGAGCTGGATCAAGCGCTCTGCCGGGATGGCTTGCCGGGCTTGCTGCCGGGTGCGGCCGGTGGCTCTGGCGGTGGTCTTCGTTAGTGGAGGTGCGGGGGCTGGGTGCTCGTCGAAGACATGACGGATGGCCTCGACGGTTGTGCCCAGGGCCCGTGCGGCGTGCTGAATGGGGTGCTGGCGTTCGCGGACGAGCTGGTGCAGGCGGGGCAGGTCGACGTCCCCGGGGTCGGGTCCGGGAAGGGAGAGCCCGGACAGCAAGGTGGTGGGAGGCTGCCAGGTCACAGGCTCGTCGTGGATGTGGTGCGAGGCCAGGAATTCGAGGGCTTCCTGCTGGAGGGCGTGTGCGAGTTCGGGGGTCTGAAGCGCGGTGAAGTGCAAGGATGTCGCCCGGAACTCTGCGCTGTCGAGCCCGCCCAGGTCGTCGGGGAGAGACTCAACGGGCAGGCCGCTGAGACGTTGGAAGAGCTGGCTGCGGGCGATGCGTTCGCGCCTTCCGGTCCCCGGCGGTGTTCCGGTGCGGCGGCAGATCTCCAGCCAACGGTCATGGAGAAGCAGGCCGGTGTAGTCCAGGAGCCGACGTCGGCCGTAATCGATGGAGATGTCATCGGTGTCGATGTGGTCGGCGAGGCGGTCCAGGGCGGTGACGATGTCCGGCCATTGCGGAAGGTCGTCGAGTTCCTGGAGGAGGCGTGAGATCTCGATGCCGTCGACGACGTCGCCGGCCAGTCCGGCAGCCTGGTCCAAGGACATGCGGCTGTCGGGGATCAGCAGCAGGGCGGCGAGGACGGGGGCCAAGGCCCGTGCATGGATTCCTGCAGGCGGTGCGAGCCGGACTGTCCAGGACGGCCAGAACATCGTGGGGATCTTCCTGGCTCGCTGCTCGATGTCCCGTCTGGTTCTTACCGGTCGGCGGGGAGTCTCGGTCGTGATGCGGTAACGGAGGTGCTCGCTGGGGCGGAGGGAAGAGGCGAGGGCGGCCAGGTGCACGGACTGCAGCACCGGGCTGATTCCCTGGCCCCAGTCGTCGATGCTGGTCACCGAGATCTGCGTGAGCTCCTCGCGTACTGATTCCAGGAGGACTCGCAGGACCTCGCCGGCCGAATGGATCCCTGGCTGTTGAAGGATGCCCAGAGCCATGGTGACCGCGACGGCGGTGTCCGCGGCTCGTGGCGGGGCCATGAACCCCGGGCGGTCCGCCGCCAGTTCGGTGCGCGGGACGACCGGATCGGTGGCGAGGTGCGCTTCTGCGATGTCGGCCGGCATCTGTTCACGCAGGACAGCAGCGGGCAAGTCGCTCAGGACGCGGATGCCCAGGGCCCGGATGTCGGCCAGCACTGCCGGTGTCGGCTGGGGAACAGCCCGGTAGGGGCCGAAGGCCACCGTTGCCCCGTCGATGATCTCCAGCACCAGGTCCTGGGCCATGAGAACCGGATGGCCAAGAGGCAGGCAAAGCGTTGGAGCACAGGTCAGATCGGCGCCGCAGCCAGCCGAAATCGGACCGCCGGGGCGGATCGGCGGATTGCCGCAGAGTTCAGGCCGGGGAACGGACCGCCCGGAGCGGGGCCGCTGCCGCGGAACCCGCCCGCAGTGCGGACAACAGTCCGCCAGCAGTCGACGGTGCCGGGTGCAAGTGAAGGAGAAACCGAGCCTCCAGGACAACTGCCAGCGCCCCTCGCTGGAGCGGAGACAGTCCGGGCAGAACCGGGACCCCCGTCCGCGTCCCCATAGGACATGCCGTGTCACAGCCCGGCCTTCGGGACTCAGCTGCAGGGCCCGTCCGTCATAGTGCGCCAGGGTCATGGCAGTGACCACCTCCGGGACGGTTCCAGTGGCGTGCGCGACGGCAGCAGTCAACCGATCATCAAGGAAAATCGTCCAATCAGCCGGGATGCCCCGGAACTGGTTCCCCGCCCGCTGCCGGACCGGGAAACCGAAGTACAGCAGGACATCACCGAGTGTGGTGTCCAGCCTCCTGGCCGTCGCCTCCAGCCAGGAGTCCAGCGCCTCGCCGGGCAATGGAGGCAGCCGGATCGGGAGGGTGCGGGCCGACGCCCTCATGCGGCTCGTCGGCCCCGGGACCGGGGACGGCTGGTCAGCCGCTTCTTCTCCAGCGCGGCCTGAAGTTCGAGGCGGGCCGCCTCGGACGCCTCATCGTTCTTCACCCGGTCCATCAACTCCTGGTCCAGCCGTTCAGCGCCGGTGCGGACCGCCCGCTGACAGCCGCGGTTGATCAGCGTCATCAGCGAACCGATGTGTCCGGTGCTGCGGGCGAAGAGGTAGTCCGACAGGTCGTCCGCGAGCATGCCGGGGTGCTTGTCGGTGAGCACGACGCGCTGTTCGAGGGCCAGCAGCATCTGCCGCCATTCCCGGCGGCCAGCCTCCGCGTCGATGGTGAACGGGCGCAGTCCCAAGCGGGTGGTGCGGCGGCCGGTCTGGGCCAGAGCCGTGTCCCGCCCGTTCGTTCCCTCGCCGAACAGGCCCTTCTCCGCGAGTTCGACCCCCACCATCAGCAACGTCACCGGGAACTCATTGGCGATCCACTTCAGATGGTTGCTCACCTCGATGCCGCTCTTCTGTCCCCATTTCAAAAGTGCAGATCATCCAGAACCACCAGACGAACATCGCAGGACAACACACAGTCCAGCACCCGCCGTCCGAACTGGGCGGTGGTGCCCCGCCCCTGTCCGGGGTGGCCGAAGAACTCCAACATCGCCCGGTTGAGGTCCTTCATCCCAGTGTTCCCGGTCAGCCCAACCCGGCAGACCGGGATCCGTTCGTGCCCCTGGCTCGTGAACGGGCCCGACTCCTCGATCTCCCGCTGGTGAAAATCACGGGCGAAGGCAAGCACCGAGGTCGTCTTGCCCAGCCCCGGGAACGCGTCGACGGCCACCGCCCCCTTGGCCTTGTCACCGTCCTGCTCGTTACTGTCGACGATGTCCCACAAGTCCTCGTGGAGCTCCGCCAGTTGTGGTGTCTTGACCGGGCCGATGTTCGCGTGCCACTTCCGGCGCTGCCGGTCGTAGTCCGCCCTCTCTTGCGTGTCCAGGGACTTCAACTGCTTGCGGGTCAGCAGATCGGGCCGACTGCGGCGAGGGCCCTCGGCGAACGCCTTGAAGTCTTCCTTCCGCGACAGGGCAAGATTGTCCGGCTCCGGAACGCTGCTGTCGTTCACACGTCCTCCAGAGCATCAGCGTAGAAGTCGGTCTCCTCGGCGAGGTCCTCCAGATCCGCCTCGTCGTCATCCCCCGTCTCCGTCACCACGTCGGGCTCTCGTGGTTCCGCGGTCTCCTCGTCCTGGCCGAGGGCCTTGCGTACAGACGGAAGCGAGACGACAGTCTCCACCTCAATCTCCGGAAGCTCGATGGCAGCCTGCTCGCGCGAGAGCCGCAGGGCCATGCGCCGCTCGGCGATCGTGGTGCCCAGCCCGAGGTTCCACCGCTGAAGCAAGTCAGCGACGGCCAGCCGGTCGTCGGGAAAGCGATACTTCGAGGCCGCCAACTGCCGGGCAAACTTCAACGCGTCCTCACTCAGCGGCATCTCGGACGACGGTGCGTGCTCCCAGGTCAGGGTGTGCCATTCCCGGGTTGTGGGATTGCGGAAGTAGATCCGGGTGATGTCGTCGGGGTCCACTTGGAAGGGCCAGCCGTTCTTGACCGGACTGTCGTAGGGGCTGCGGATGCCCGGCTCGGGCAGGCCGGGGCCGCTGTAGCGGCGGCGGCCGATCTCGACCCCGTAGTGCTGGACCGTGCGCCACTTCGTCTGCAGGAATTCAAAGGCCAGGTCCCGATCGCGGGGTGCTTCGATGTAGCCCGCCCGGGCCATGCCGTGCTCGAACATCTTCGCCGGGGACATCCGCAGTCCCGGCAGGCCCGGATCGACCAGGCTGGAGTGCGGCCTGCAGTGATAGACCGCTGCGGTCCACTCCCGGATCATTGCCTCAAGCTCGTCGAGGAAGAAGAAGGCGTCGTCCTCCGGGCTCTCGCCCCGCGAGTGGATGTCGGGCCCCTTGTAGCCGGGCAGCACCTGCAGCAGCCCCTCACGCAGGGTCCGGAAATAGCGCTCCACCGGCCCCTTGTCCCGGCCCGTCCGGAGCCGGGCCGGCTGGATGGAGATGCCCATCCGGCGGCAGACGCTGGTCAGATGCTCCGAGACATAGACCTTGCCGTGATCGACCACCAGCGTCTCGGGAACCAGAGGAGGCGAGGCCAACCCTGGTCCGGTGGCGCCCTCGACATCGACCAAGACGGTGCGGGGAATGCCGTGCTCGGGCCAGACCGCGTGCCGCGGCCAATCCCGCCCCGCCGGCCTCGGCCTGAACGACTGGAAGAGCACCGCGCTGACATCCACCGCCTTCGTCGAGACCGGCGTCAGCCGAATCCCCGTGATGCAGCGGGTGTACCAGTCCATCCCGACACTCAACTCGGCCTGAACCCACTTGAGCGTCAGCGGATCGAACGCGAAAACGTCCAGCCGGGTGGAGTCCATCAGCAAGTACTCACCCGGCCGCGTCGGCCGCAGCTTGCCGTACTGACCCTCCGGCCGACCGGCGATATCCCGGTTGCGCTTCGTACTCAGCCGGAACAGCGGATGCCGTCGCTCCAGCTCCTCCAGCAGCCGAAACGCCGTCGCCCGACTCGGCTGCGGCACCGCCCCCTCACCGAACCGCGCAACCACCCGAGCCCGGGTCCGCTCGATCACCACCGTCCGCGACGGCCGCGACTGGTCGGTGTGCTCGACCATCACCTCCACCGCGGTCTCCACCCACCGGTCATCGACCGATGTCTGCGACCGCTCCGACCTCGTTCTCCTCGGTGCAAGCCCGGCCTCGCCATGCTGGAGAAATCCAGCGACCCAGCGCTCGATGGTGCGGGTCGTCACGCCAAGTTCCGCCGCCTTGGCTGCCTTCCTCGCCTCCATCGGCACTGCCGTGTCGTAGCTGGCCCTCGGCTCGTCGTCAGCCGCCAACTCCCCGCTGCCGGAGCGATAACCGGTCAGCACCTCGCGGACATGCCCAGCTCGCTCCAGAACCTTCTGTTTCTCCTCCGTATCGAGCTGTCCAAGGACCACGGAGGCGATCTCGCCCTCGTCATCCGCGGACGGTCCCGGGCCATCAGGGCTGACCGCAGCACGGTCAGAGAAAAGCAATTCCTTGAGCGACAGCCGCAGCAGCCGGCCATGACCATCCTTCAAGACCACTTCGTTGCCCGCTGTGGTCGCAGCCATCTCCACCACCTCGACGGATTCCCCGTCATAGCGGAAGCGCGTACCAACTCCGACGCGAGCGGCCGCCCTACTCACGCTGCCCTCCTCAAGACGTGCGAAGAGCCGATCGGCCGGTCGAGATCGGTTAAGAAGACCTGCGTCCAGAGCAAATGGTGGATCGCAGCACGGACTTGAGGTCCTGGACGATCCGGCAGACATCCCACAGCCTGCCCCAGAAGAACACCGTTGAGATCCGCATCCCGCAGCTCTCCCAGAATCTCGGGGCTGAAGAGCCAATCCCTGCGGTAGCCCGCCAGGAACCGAATGTTCTCCAGCTCTGCGGCCGGAGGCTCACTCCAGACCTCGTACTTCCATCCCCGCGATTCCACCACCTGCCGGGTCCAGTCGAAGGTGAACGCCACCTCTGACCTGGACAGTCGGTGCCACGGCTTGACGTCGACAACTACCGGCACCTGCCCGGTGAGTAGAAGATAGTCCGGGATGTGCCGTCGCACCTTCCCCTCCAGCACCGTCTGCAACAGAAAGGGCTGGGCCACGATGCCCCGTACGGACGGATCAAAATCGGCGAAGAGTAGGCGCGACAGCTCAAGTCGGGACTCGTAGATCACGTGGTTGCGCATCGTCGCCGACCAGTAGGTGCCCGAGTAGTGCTTCTGGTCCCTGTACCAGCGGAACGTCCGCCACGGATGAGCCGTATGCAGTGACGCCGGTGCCACAGAAGCCCAGGAACACTCTTCAACCCCGCCGCTGTGCCCACGAAAGCTGACCGTCGCTTCCATCCCACTCCCGAGTTGGAGTTGCCCTCGGCAGCACGATGCTCCCGTCCAACACGCCGACGGGAGCACATCAGCAACACCTTCACTCGAACGAGGTACGGCAGCGACCTGCGAATCTCAGCTCAGTGTCGGATCCGACTTCGATCCGACATCGACCGTGAGATTCCGACACGAAATTTGAGACCCTACAACGGCCGCGTCAGGTCTGTGCCATGTCCACGAAGCGGGAGTAGTGGCCCTGGAAGGCCACCGTAATCGTGGCCGTCGGGCCGTTGCGGTGCTTGGCCACGATGAGGTCCGCCTCGCCTGCGCGGGGGGACTCCTTCTCGTAGGCGTCTTCGCGGTGCAGCAGGATCACCATGTCCGCGTCCTGCTCGATGGAGCCCGACTCTCGCAGGTCGGAGACCATCGGTTTCTTGTCCGTACGCTGCTCGGGACCACGATTGAGCTGTGAGAGCGCGATGACCGGCAGCTCCAGTTCCTTGGCGAGGAGCTTGAGGTTTCGCGACATGTCCGAGACTTCCTGCTGGCGGCTCTCGGCGCGTTTCGAGCCGCCGGACTGCATGAGCTGGAGATAGTCGATGACCACCAGCTTCAGGTCGTTGCGCTGCTTGAGACGACGGCACTTGGCGCGGATCTCCATCATCGAGAGATTCGGCGAGTCGTCGATATAGAGCGGGGCCTGCGACACGTCCGGCATACGGCGGGCCAGCCTGGTCCAGTCCTCGTCCGTCATCGTGCCGGAGCGCATATGGTGCAGCGCCACACGGGCCTCCGCCGACAGCAGACGCATCGCGATCTCGTTGCGGCCCATTTCGAGGGAGAAGATCACGCTGGGCAGGTTGTTCTTGATGGACGCGGCACGCGCGAAGTCCAGCGCGAGCGTGGACTTGCCCATCGCGGGACGGGCGGCGATGACGATCATCTGGCCTGGGTGCAGACCGTTGGTGAGGGAGTCGAAGTCCGTGAAGCCCGTCGGCACACCGGTCATCTCTCCGCTGCGGGAACCGATCGCCTCGATCTCGTCGAGCGCGCCCTCCATGATGTCGCCGAGCGGCAGATAGTCCTCACTGGTCCGCTGCTCGGTCACCGCATAGATCTCGGCCTGGGCGGAGTTGACGATCTCGTCGACATCGCCGTCGGCCGCGTATCCCATCTGCGTGATCTTGGTGCCGGCCTCGACCAGCCGTCGCAGCACCGCCCGCTCATGGACGATCTCCGCGTAGTACGAAGCGTTCGCCGCGGTCGGCACCGACTGGACGAGTGTGTGCAGATACGAGGCGCCGCCGATGCGGGTGATCTCCCCGCGCCTGGTCAGCTCGGCCGCCACCGTGATCGGGTCGGCCGGCTCACCCTTCGCATAGAGGTCGAGGACCGCCTGGAAGACGGTCTCGTGCGCGGGCCGGTAGAAGTCATGGCCCTTGATGATCTCCACGACATCGGCGATGGCGTCCTTGGACAGCAGCATGCCGCCGAGGACGGACTGCTCGGCGTCGAGATCCTGCGGAGGAACCCGCTCGAAACCCGTCGATCCGCCGTCCCAGACCCCGGTGTCACGGCCACGCTCGTGCTGCTCCTCGCGGCCCCGGCCCTCACCACGGCGCTGCCGGGAGACAGGCAGACGGTCACTGGGACCGGCATCGGTCCAAGGCTCGTCCAATGGCTCGGGAATGCTCACCGGCCACCTCCTCACGTCCGCCCTGCGGACCTCGCCGTGCCACTGTTTCTACGGCACGACACTGACAAAACGAGAGGCCTGACTCCGGTTCCTGCGCGTCGGACGCCGGTCCACGGTAGGCCCGTCTGCACCGTCAGCCAATCTGGTTATCCACAGGCCATGTGGACGACGGACCAGATGCTGTGGAGAACCCCGGCGAACCTGTGCACGGACCGGGGGACAGCACTGTGGACAAAGTCATGGCGACCTCTTCGCACCCCATCTGAGCTGGCCTTTTTCCATCCACCGGCTGTGGGGAAGAAAAACTTTCCCGACTGGACCAAGATCAGAACAAACAGCGCACAGCAGAGCCCTCACCGAACAGCCAGGTAAGGAGTCCAGTGGCATTGTGTCGCTTACCTGTGGAAGATTAGATTGACCGCATGACACAGGCCCCCGCGGGATCCAGAACCCTAAGGCGACGGCACGACCGCGAGATTCTCGCCCTCGCCGTTCCCGCCTTCGGCGCTCTTGTCGCCGAGCCGCTCTTCGTGATGGTGGACAGCGCGATCGTCGGCCATCTCGGCACCCCGCAACTGGCCGGACTGGGTATCGCGGCGGCCCTGCTCACCACCGCGGTGAGCATCTTCGTCTTTCTCGCCTACGCCACCACCGCGGCCGTCGCCCGCCGCGTCGGCGCCGGCGATCTCCAGGGCGCCATCCGTCAGGGCATGGACGGTATCTGGCTCGCCCTGCTTCTCGGCGCCGCCGTCATCGCCGCCACCCTGCCCACCGCACCATGGCTCATCGATCTCTTCGGAGCGTCGGACACCGCTGCCCCCTACGCCATCACCTATCTGCGAATCTCCAGTCTGGGTATCCCGGCCATGCTGGTCGTACTGGCTGCGACCGGAGTACTGCGCGGGCTCCAGGACACCCGGACACCGCTCTCTGTCGCCATCGGCGGATTCGGCGCCAACGCGGCGCTCAATGCCGTACTTGTCTATGGTGCCGGTCTCGGTATCGCGGGCTCGGCCTGGGGCACGGTCATCGCCCAGTGCGCAATGGCCGCTGTCTATCTCGTAGTTGTCGTACGAGGAGCGCGCCGGCATGGCGCCTCGCTGCGGCCCGACTCCGCGGGGATACGGGCCAGCGCGCAGGCCGGCGTGCCTCTGCTGGTCCGTACGCTCTCGCTGCGCGCGGTGTTGATGATCGCCACCGCGGTCGCCGCACGCCTCGGCGACGCCGATGTGGCCGCGCACCAGATCATCCTGTCGCTGTGGAGTCTGATGGCCTTCGCACTCGACGCGATAGCGATCGCGGGCCAGGCGATCATCGGCCGCTATCTCGGCGCCGATGACATCAAGGGCGCCCGGGAGGCCTGTCGGAGCATGGTGCAGTGGGGAATCATCTCCGGTGTACTGCTCGGCGCTCTGATCGTGCTCGCGCGCCCGCTGTTCATCCCACTCTTCACCGGCGACCAGGTAGTACGGGACACCCTGCTGCCGGCCCTGCTGGTCGTGGCCATCTCCCAGCCGATCGCGGGCATTGTCTTCGTGCTGGACGGCGTACTGATGGGCGCGGGGGACGGCCCGTATCTCGCCGGAGCGATGCTGGTGACACTGGCGGTCTTCGCACCGGTCGCTCTGCTCGTCCCTGCCCTCGGCGGCGGTCTGACGGCGCTCTGGTGGGCGATGGGACTGATGATGGCGGTCCGCATGCTGACGCTCGGGCTACGCACGCGTTCCGGTCGCTGGCTCGTCACGGGCGCTACGCGCTGACACGGAGCACACCGACGCAGGGCGTCGACAGTGGCCGCTGTTTCACGTGAAACATCCGGGAGCGAGACATCCAGGCTCCCTGTTTCACGTGAAACAGCAGCGACAACAGCAAGAGGGCCGCACCCGGACGCCCGGACTGCGGCCCTCTCCATGCTCTGCCGAGCACCGAGCGCAGCGCTTACGCGGCGATGACCTCGATGCCGAGCTTCGCGGCGACCTCGGGGTGCAGACGCACAGACACCTGGTGCGAGCCCAGGGTCTTGATCGGCGCTCCCAGCTCGATACGACGCTTGTCGACGTCCGGGCCACCGGCGGACTTGATCGCCGAAGCGAGGTCGGCCGGTGTGACGGAGCCGAAGAGACGGCCGGCGTCGCCGGAGCGAACAGCCAACCGCACCTTGACGGCTTCGAGGCGGGCCTTGATCTCGTTGGCCTGCTCGATGGTCGCGATCTCGTGGATCTTGCGGGCGCGGCGGATCTGCGCCACGTCCTTCTCGCCACCCTTGGTCCAGCGGATCGCGAAACCGCGCGGGACCAGGTAGTTGCGAGCGTAGCCGTCCTTGACGTCGACGACGTCACCAGCGGCACCGAGGCCTGAGACCTCGTGGGTGAGGATGATCTTCATGAGTCGGTCACCCTTCCCTTATCGCGCGGTGGACGTGTAGGGCAGCAGCGCCATCTCACGGCTGTTCTTGACGGCCGTGGCGACATCACGCTGGTGCTGCGTGCAGTTGCCGGTGACGCGGCGGGCACGGATCTTGCCGCGGTCGGAAATGAACTTCCGCAGCATGTTCGTGTCCTTGTAGTCCACGTACTGGGTCTTGTCCTTGCAGAAAGCGCAGACCTTCTTCTTAGGCTTGCGCACAGGCGGCTTCGCCATGGTGTTTCTCCTGTGTGATCAAGAAGTGGGGTACGGGCCCGCCCTAGAAGGGAGGCTCGTCCGAGTAGCCGCCGCCGGAGCTTCCGCCCCAGCCGCCTCCATTGCCCCCGCC
>NZ_FMDK01000968.1 GCF_900091995.1 Streptomyces sp. MnatMP-M17 | reverse complement strand
GCGGGGGCCGGGCCGGCCGCCAGGTCCGGATCGGGCGCCGTGGCCAAACAGGCTGTCGGCGCCGGCGCGCCATCGCCCGGCTCCCGCCGCCGCCGTCTCTTCGGCCGCAAGGCTCCCGTCCCCGTGACCGTCGTCTTCAGCCACGGCTACTGCCTCAGCCAGGACTCCTGGCACTTTCAGCGCGCCGCCCTGCGCGGACTCGTCCGTACCGTCCACTGGGACCAGCGCAGCCACGGCCGCTCCGCGCACGGTGTCGGCCAGAGCGGTCCCGGCGCCGTTCCCGTCACCATCGAGCAGCTCGGCCGTGACCTCAAGGCCGTGATCGACGCGGCGGCGCCCGAAGGGCCGCTGGTGCTGGTCGGCCACTCCATGGGCGGGATGACGATGATGGCCCTGGCGGACCAGTTTCCCGAGCTGGTACGGGAACGGGTCGTCGGCGTCGCCCTCGTCGGTACGTCCAGCGGAAAGCTCGGCGAGGTCAACTACGGGCTGCCGGTCGCGGGCGTGAACGCCGTACGCCGTGTCCTGCCCGGAGTGCTCAAGGCGCTCGGCTCCCAGGCCGAGCTGGTCGAACGCGGCCGGCGGGCCACCGCCGATCTCTTCGCCGGGCTGATCAAGCGGTACTCGTTCAGCTCGAAGGACGTGGATCCCGCCGTCGTACGGTTCGCCGAGCGGCTGCTTGAGGGCACGCCGATCGATGTGGTCGCGGAGTTCTACCCGGCCTTCACCGACCATGACAAAGTGCAGGCGCTCTCGGTCTTCCTGGAGGTGCCGGCGCTGATCCTGGCGGGCGAGAGCGATCTGATCACTCCCAGCTCGCACAGCGAGGCCATCGCCGATCTGCTGCCGGACGCGGAGCTGGTGCTCGTACCGGACGCCGGGCATCTCGTCATGCTGGAGCATCCCGAGGCCGTCACGGACCGGCTCGCCGACCTGCTCGCAAGGGTGGGCGCGGTGCCGTCGGAGGCTAACGTTGGCAGACATGGAAGCACCGCACAGCCCGGCGGCTGAGACAGCCCTCAGGGCAGCCCGCACCACCGAGCCGGCCCCCGCCACTGAGTCGGCCGACACCGCTGAGACCGCAGCCCGTCCCGGGACGACCCTCTCCGTCGATTCCCCCGAGCGGATGCAGGAGCTGGGCCGCGCGCTCGCCGCCCTGCTCCGGCCGGGTGATCTGGTGATGCTCACCGGCGAACTCGGCGCGGGCAAGACGACGCTGGCCCGTGGCCTCGGCGAGGGCCTCGGCGTCCGTGGCGCCGTCACCTCGCCCACCTTTGTGATCGCGCGCGTCCACCCGTCTCTGGTCGGCGGTCCCGCGCTGGTCCATGTGGACGCGTACCGGCTCGGCGGAGGACTGGACGAGATGGAGGACCTCGATCTTGATGTCTCGCTGCCGGATTCCGTGGTGGTCGTGGAGTGGGGCGACGGCAAGGTCGAGGAGCTGTCGGACGACCGGCTGCGCGTGGTGATCCACCGGGTGGTGGGCGGTGCCGACGGCGAGGCCGCCGGGCACGGGCTGACGGAGCACGGCGAGACGGAGTACGACGACCGGCGCACGGTCACGCTGACCGGGTTCGGCAGCCGCTGGTCGACGACCGATTTCGGAGTGCTCGCACGTTGATCCGGCACTGATCCGGCACTGATCCGGCGCTGGTCGAGCACTGGCTCAGGGCGTGAGCGCGTGGATCCGCCGAACGTTTCCGCGGACTGTTCGGCCAGCCGTTCCGTACGTTCCGACAAGACGTCGGCAAAATGTTGCGCGTGCCATGCCGCGCATGGTCACATGGTAGTGAGACATGGTTAGGCCTGCCTAACTACCTGACCACGCCTGCCCCCGGAGCCTCAGGAGGCATCCATGTCGGCGACAGAGCGCGAAACGCGTCCGCAGTCCCCAGCGCCTCAGCCCCCAGCGCCCCGGTCACCGTCGTCCGTATCCATGAGCGTTCTGCTCGCGTCGTGCGCGGCTGCCTCGGCCGTGTCCACGCCGCCGCGGGAGCCTTCGGCGGTCGCGACGGCGGAGGCCGCCGCGGCGGCAAGGGAGCTGGAGCGGCAGCGGGACGCCGCCTGAGAGACTTCGGCCTACGGGGCTGAAGGGCTGGCGGCTACGGAACGACGACCACGACAGAGCCGACCGTCGCGAACGTCCACACCGCGTTTCCGTCCGCCACCTTCATCCTGACTCCGCCCGTCTTCAGCGTCGGATCGGGGCTGGAGAGCGTGCCGTCCACCGCCGCGCTGAAGCCGATCGACACATCGTTCACGGTCGTGAACCGTACGACATGCTCGACCCGTACTCCGTCCGAGCCCGTGACCGCGCCGGAGCGCGAGGTCACGCGGTACGAGCCGGGCAGCGGGCTGACCGTACTGGGCATGACGGCGAAGCTCCGCGTGGCCTGTTCCTTCTGGTTCACCAGCCACACCCGGCGCTGGCCCAGCGCGTACACGACGCGTGCGCCGGTGCCCGAGTCCTCGGGGATCGCGCGCGGGTCCTTCTTCTTCTGCGCGGGCGCGCCGCCCGAGGCGGGCGGAGAGGCGGACGGCGCGGTGGCGGGCTTCCCGAGGGTGTCGTCGGGAACGTTCGCGGACGCCTGGTAGGCGAGGAAGCCGACCACGGCGATGGCCGCCGCGGTGAGCCCGGCCACGATTCCCGAGCTGCTCCTTGACACCTTGATCCACCTCTCGTACGTATGACTCCGTGGTGACGGTAGCAGCAGCAGGGTGACGGGACGGGGCGCCGTGCCTTGGGCGCCGGAGCCGTAGGCTGTTTGCGTGCTTCTGCTCGCCGTTGATACCGCCACGCCCGCCGTCACCGTCGCTCTCCACGACGGCACCTCCGTCCTGGCCGCGGAGAGTCAGGTCGACGCGCGCCGCCACGGGGAGCTGCTCCTCCCCGCCGTCGACCGCGTCCTCGCCGAGGCCGGGCTGAAACTGGACGCCGTGACGGATGTGGTCGTGGGCGTGGGACCGGGACCGTACACGGGACTGCGTGTCGGGCTGGTCACGGCCCTGACCTTCGGTTCGGCGCTCGGAGTGCCGGTACGCGGGCTCTGCACGCTGGACGGGCTCGCGTACGCCTCCGGGCTCGAAGGGCCGTTCGTGGTGGTGACGGACGCGCGCCGCAAGGAGGTCTACTGGGCGCGGTACGCGGACGCCCGTACGCGGCTGACCGAGCCGGCCGTCGACCGGCCCGCCGATATCGCCGGTCATGAGCATGTGGTGGGAGTGCCGGCCGTGGGCGCCGGCGCGCTGCTCTATCCCGAGGTCTTCCCGGACGCGCGCGGTCCCGAGCACCAGTCGGCCGCAGCGCTGGCGTCGCTGGCGGCGGAGAGACTCGCGGCGGGGGGCTCGTCCAGTCCTGGCAGGGACTTCCTGCCGGCCCTGCCTCTGTACTTGCGCCGCCCGGACGCGCAGGTGCCCAAGAACTACAAGGTGGTCACGCCGAAGTGACCGATGCGACGGACGCGGCAGCCGAGAAGAACAATGACGAAGCGACGGCGGGCGGCGAGACGGCCTCTTCCGTACTCCTGCGTGAGATGCGCTGGTGGGACATCGAGCCGGTGCTCGCCCTCGAACACGAGCTCTTTCCCGAGGACGCCTGGTCGCCGGCCATGTTCTGGTCCGAACTGGCCCACGCGCGCGGTCCACGGGCGACCCGTCACTATGTGGTGGCGACCGAGCCGTCCGGGGCCGGCGGCCGGGACAGGACCGGCGGCCGGATCGTCGGTTACGCCGGACTCGCCGCCGCCGGTGGCCTCGGTGACGTACAGACCATCGCCGCGGCCCGCGACCAGTGGGGCACCGGCCTCGGCTCCCGGCTGCTGACCGATCTGCTCCAGCACGCGACCGCCTTCGAGTGCGAAGAGGTACTGCTGGAAGTGCGGGTCGACAATCTGCGGGCGCAGCGGCTGTACGAGCGGTTCGGCTTCGAGCCGATCGGCTTTCCGCGCGGGT
>NZ_FMDK01000662.1 GCF_900091995.1 Streptomyces sp. MnatMP-M17 | reverse complement strand
CCGACAGCCCGCGCGGACACTCCGCGCGGCAGCGGCTCAGCCCGCCGTCTCCCCGCCCTTGCCGGTGGGAGAGCCGGCGGGCTTTCGCGCGGTACGGGACGGCCTGCGCGTACCGGACGACTGCCGCGGCACCGCCGCCGGGCCCGGCCGTTCGGCGAGCCTGCCCACCGCGAGCACGGTCAACTCCGGTGCCCGGCGCAGCAGTTCCCGTACCAGCTCGGCGCACGCGTCGACGAGCTGCTCGAATCCGTCGAGCACCAGAAGCAGCCGGCGCGTGGCGAGATGCTGGGCCAGCACCCGGCGCGGCGGCCTGCCGCTCTGGTCCGTCAGCCCGAGTGCCTCGACCAGGGAGTGCGCGAGCAGCTCGGGATCGCGGAGCGCACCGGTCTCGGCCAGCCAGACGCCATCGCAGTAGCGTTTCTTCAGGGCCTCGGCGGCTCGCAGCGCCAGCCGCGTCTTGCCCACACCGCCGACTCCCACCACCGTGACCAGCCGGGACTCACCGAGCCGCCGCGTCAGGCCGGACAGCTCTTCGTCGCGCCCGACGAAGCGGTTCAGCTCGGCGGGAAGATTGCCGGGAACCGGGAAAGGCGCGTCGGCGGAAGGACCGGAGCGGAAGGACCGTCGCATGAGACACGCGGAGTACTCATCCGGCAGCACTCCGTACAATCCCGCGCGGCAACTCCCGTCCCGTGACCTCGTAATGCGGTACGGGGCGTGACCTCCGGCGCGATAGGGTCGGAGGACGACTTTCCAGTCGCCTTCCAGAAGACCGTCGACGATCAGGGAGCGGTGCGGCGTGACCGGTGGAGAGGTTGCCGGGATCCTGGTGGCCGTGTTCTGGGCCATCCTGGTCTCCTTCCTGGCCGTGGTGCTGGTGAGGCTGGCCCAGACGCTCAGGGCGACCACCAGGCTCGTGGCCGAGGTGACCGAGCAGGCGGTGCCGCTGCTGGCCGACGCCTCCGCGACGGTCCGCTCCGCGCAGACCCAGCTCGACCGCGTCGACGCCATCGCGACGGACGTCCAGGAAGTCACCTCCAACGCCTCGGCGCTCTCCACGACGGTCGCCTCGACCTTCGGCGGACCTCTCGTCAAGGTCGCGGCGTTCGGCTACGGCGTACGCCGGGCCATGGGACGCAGAGGAACGGCCGCCGCGCAGGACGGACCCGACGACCACCCTGCGGCGGCCGACC
>NZ_FMDK01000858.1 GCF_900091995.1 Streptomyces sp. MnatMP-M17 | reverse complement strand
CGCGCCCCGCCGACGACACGCCGGGGCTGCCGCGGCGGCCCCGGCCTCGGCACCGGTCCCGGTCCCGGTCCCGCCGGAATTCAGCGGATCGGCATGCCCGACAGAGTGCGGGCGATCACCAGACGCTGGATCTCGCTCGTGCCCTCGAAGATCGTGTAGATCGCGGCGTCCCGGTGCATACGCTCCACCGGATACTCACGGGTGAAGCCGTTGCCGCCGAGTATCTGTACGGCCTGGGCCGTGACCTGCTTCGCCGTCTCACTCGCGTACAGCTTGGACATCGAGCCCTCGGCGGAGGTGAACGGCTTGCCGGTGGCCGCCATCCAGGAGGCCCGCCACACCAGCAGCCTGGACGCGTCGATCCGGGTGCGCATGTCGGCCAGTTGGAAGGCGATGCCCTGGTTGTCGATGATCGGCCGGCCGAACTGACTGCGTGTCTTCGCGTAGTCGAGGGCGACCTCGTACGCCGCGCGGGCCGTGCCCACCGCCATCGCTCCGACGGCCGGGCGGGAGGCCTCGAAGGTGGCCATGGCAGCGTTCTTCACCCGCTCGCCGCCCGCCGCCGTCCTCGCCCGCTCACGGGCCCGCGCGAGCCGCTCGTCCAGCTTCTCCTTGCCGCCGAGCAGACAGTGCCCGGGAATCCGGACGTCCTCCAGGACGACCTCGGCGGTGTGGGAGGCGCGGATGCCGTGCTTCTTGAACTTCTGGCCCTGGGAGAGACCGGGCGTGGCCGGCGGGACGATGAAGGAGGCATGGCCCTTCGTGCCCAGCTCCGGATCGACGACGGCGACCACGACATGGACATTGGCGATACCGCCGTTGGTCGCCCAGGTCTTGGTGCCGTTCAGCACCCACTCGTCCTTCGCCTCGTCGTACACCGCGCGGGTGCGCATGGCGCCGACGTCCGAGCCGGCGTCGGGCTCGGAGGAGCAGAAGGCGGCGACCTTGACCTCGTCCGGGTCGCCGTACATCTGCGGAATCCAGGTGCCGATCTGCTCGTCGGTACCGTTGGCGAGGACACCGACGGCCGCCAGGCCCGTACCGACGATCGACAGGGCGATGCCCGCGTCGCCCCAGAACAGCTCCTCCATGGTCATCGGGATACCGAGGCCCGTGGGATCGAAGAACTGCTGGGCGTAGAAGTCGAGGGAGTAGACACCGATCTTGGCGGCCTCCTGGATGACCGGCCAGGGAGTCTCCTCACGCTCGTCCCACTCCGCGGCGGCGGGACGGATGACATCTGCGGCAAAACCGTGCAGCCAGTCACGGACCTGCTTCTGGTCGTCATTGAGTTCAAACGTGAACTCGGCCATGGTTCCCCTCCAGCACTGCGTCACCGCTGTGTCGTTCACACACATGTGTCACTCACACACGTTACCGACGGTAACATCAGTCTGTTACCGGTAGGTAGAAAATGTCAACCGGCCATGGTCTGATCAGCATTGATCCCGGCCAGGGTGTTACGTTGCCGGTGCGTCAGGCAATCGCATGGGCGGGGAGACATCAGCTATGGAGACCACACAGCAGGCCGAACAGCAGCGTTCGGCGCGACAGCGCAGACGCCAGTTGCTGGAGGCCGCCGACCGTGTCGTGCTGAGGGACGGCCCGCACGCCTCCATGAACGCGATCGCCGCCGAGGCGGGCATCACCAAGCCCATTCTCTACCGCCACTTCGGCGACAAGGGCGGGCTCTACCGCGCGCTCGCCAAGCGCCACACCGACGCGCTGCTCGACGCCCTGCGGACCGCGCTCGACGCGCCCGCCGAGCGCCGCCGGCGCGTGGAGGCCACGCTCGACACCTATCTCGCCGCGATCGAGGCGCGCCCGCAGGTCTACCGGTTTCTGATGCATCCCGCCGAGGACACCCAACTGCCCGAGCAGGGCTTCGACGTGGGCCGCCACTCGGCTCCGCTGCTGCGCCGTCTCGGCGAGGAGCTGGCCAAGGTCATCGAGGAGCGCGTCGACCTCGGCCCGGACAGCGAGCAGCTCTCCCGGGTCTGGGGCCATGGCATCGTCGGGATGATGCACGCGGCCGGTGACTGGTGGCTCGGTGAACGGCCCTGCTCGCGCGAGCAGTTGGTACGGAGTCTGGCGGATCTGCTGTGGGGCCGGCTGGCCTCGGTGGACGACCGCGAAGGCGGACCCGGGTTCTGAACGCTCCCTCAGACGTACGAGTCCACCGCCGCGGCGGTGGACCAGGGCGCGCGGCGTGCGGCGCGCAGCACTCTGGAGCGGCGCCGGCCGGTGAGCCGGTCCGGATAGACCATGCCGTCCAGATGGTCGCACTCGTGCTGGAGACAGCGCGCGAAGAAGCCCGTGCCCTCGATCCGCAGCGGTTCACCGTGCCGGTCGACGCCCTCCGCCACGGCGTGGTCGTACCGCTCCGTCCCGGCTTCGATGCCCGGCAGCGAGAGACAGCCCTCGGGACCTCGCAGAACGATCTCGTCCGCCCGGGTCAGCCGCGGATTGACGAGGTGTCCGAGATGGCGGACGTCCTCGTCGTCCGGGCAGTCGTACACGAACACCTGGAGCGGTACGCCGATCTGGTTCGCCGCGAGACCTACCCCCCGAGCGGCGTACATCGTCGCGAACAGGTCCTCGATCAGCTCCGACAGCGCGGGACCGAAGTCCGTGACAGGCTCACAACAGGCGTGCAGCACTGGATCGCCCAGCATTCTCAAGGCGCGTACCCGACCGGCGCTGCCGGGGATCGAACGGTTTCGCATGGCGGTCAGGGTACGGTCACGGTGACCTCCGCCTTCCCCGCCCGGTGCCGCGGTTCGGGCCCTTGGCCGGATCTCGATAGGCTGACCCCGGACCGACGCAAGGAGGATCAAGGACGATGGCAGGCAACACGGACCCGCTGACGCCACGGGCCAAGCTGGCCGTGACGGCGGGCAAGGCCGCTGCGGCGGTGTCGCGCGCCGCCGGCCGCGGCAGCGGATCGGTGATCGGTGGGAAGGTGGCGCTCAGACTCGACCCCGATCTCCTCGGTCGGCTCGCGCAGCACCTCGACGTCATCCTCGTGTCGGCGACGAACGGCAAGACCACCACGACCAGGCTGATCGCCGAGGCCCTGCGGGCCGCCGGGCCCGTGGTCTCCAACGCGCTCGGCGCCAATATGCCGGCCGGTATCACCTCGGCCCTCGCGGGCGGTTCCGACGCCAAGTACGGCGTGATCGAGGTCGACGAGAAGTATCTCGCCGGTGTGGCGCGGGACACCACGCCGAAGGCGATCGCGCTGCTCAATCTCTCCCGCGACCAGCTCGACCGCGCCGCCGAGACCAGGATGCTCGCCGAGACCTGGCGTGAGGGCCTCGCCGGTACGAAGGCCGTCGTCATCGCCAACGCCGACGACCCGCTGATCGTCTGGGCCGCCTCCTCCTCCCCCAATGTGGTCTGGGTGGCCGCGGGACAGGAGTGGAAGGACGACGCCTGGTCCTGCCCCGCCTGCGGCGGTGTGATGCAGCGTCCCGGCGACGACTGGTTCTGCGGTGAGTGCGGCTTCCGCAGGCCGTCCCCGAGCTGGGCGCTCCACGGCGACCATGTCCTCGATCCGCACGGCTCCGCCTGGCCGATCCATCTCCAGCTCCCGGGCCGCGCCAACAAGGCGAACGCGGCCACGTCCGCCGCCGTCGCGGCCACCTTCGGCGTGCCGCCGCAGGTGGCGCTGGAGCGTATGTACCAGGTGCAGGCCGTGGCCGGCCGGTATGACGTGGTGTCCTTCCTCGGCCGCGATCTGCGGCTGCTGCTCGCCAAGAATCCCGCGGGCTGGCTGGAGACGTTCTCGCTGATCGACCCGCCGCCGACGCCGGTCATCCTCGCCGTCAACGCCCGTGGCGCCGACGGTACGGACACCTCCTGGCTGTGGGACGTCGACTACACCCGGCTCGCCGGCCATCCGATCTTCGTCATCGGCGACCGCAAGCTGGACCTCGCCGTACGTCTTGAGGTCGCCGGGCTGGACTTCCGGGTCTGCGAGACGCCCGACGAGGCCGTGCGGATGGCACCGCCCGGCCGTATCGAAGCCATCGCCAACTACACATCGTTCCAGGATCTGCGCAGACGGGTGGGGAACTGACTCCATGTCGGGATACATGACCTCACGGACTTCCGAAGGACGAGGGAGAATGAGCGACAACAGCCTCCGGCTGGTGTGGATCTACCCCGATCTGCTGAGTACCTACGGGGACCAGGGAAACGCTCTGGTGGTGGAGCGCCGGGCACGCCAGCGCGGTCTGAACGTCACCCGGGTGGATGTACGCAGCGACCAGCCGGTGCCGACCTCCGGCGACATCTATCTGATCGGCGGCGGCGAGGACCGACCGCAGCGGCTGGCGGCGGAGCGGCTGCGCCGTGACGGCGGGCTCAGCCGGGCCGTCTCCAACGGCGCCATCGTGTTCTCGGTCTGTGCCGGCTACCAGATCCTGGGCCATGAGTTCATCAACGACCTGGGCGAGCGCGAGGCCGGGCTCGGACTGCTCGATGTGGTCTCCACCCGTGGCGAGGGCGAGCGGTGTGTCGGCGATGTGCTGGCCGACATCGATCCGCGGCTGAATCTGCCGCAGCTCACGGGCTTCGAGAACCACCAGGGCATCACCCATCTGGGCCCGACGGCCCGGCCCTTCGCGCGGACCAGGCTCGGCCGCGGCAACGGCACGGGAGACGGCACCGAGGGCGCGTACAACGACACCGTGTTCGGTACGTATATGCATGGCCCGGTGATGGCCCGCAATCCGCAGATCGCGGATCTGCTGCTGAAGCTGGCCCTGGATGTGAACGCGCTGCCGCCGACGGACGACCGCTGGTACGACGCGCTGCGTGCCGAGCGCGTGGCGGCGGCGGTCCAGCCTTCCTGACCGGCTCCGTTCCCTTTTCCGTCCGCGTACCGCTTCCGGCCCCGGTTCGTCCGGGGCCGGGGACGCGGAGACCGTACGGCCGGGCATGGAGACCGTACGGACGCGTGTCCAGCAGTCGGACGTGAGTTTCGGTCACGCCGCCGGCCGCCGGTAGGGTGATTGGGATCTGTCCGGACGATGGGGTCCGGCCGTCGGCCCACGTTGCAAAGGTATCCCGGGCAATGCGAATTGGTGTGCTCACCTCAGGCGGCGACTGCCCCGGCCTCAACGCCGTGATCAGGTCCGTCGTGCACCGCGCCGTCGTCGACCACGGCGACGAGGTGATCGGATTCCACGACGGCTGGAAGGGCCTTCTGGAGTGCGACTACCGCAAGCTCGACCTGGACGCGGTCGCCGGCATCCTGGCGCGCGGCGGCACGATCCTGGGCTCGTCCCGGGTCCAGCCCGCGCATCTGCGGGACGGTGTGGAGCGGGCCCGGGGCCATGTGGCGGAGCTGGGTCTCGACGCGATCATCCCGATCGGCGGAGAGGGCACGCTCAAGGCGGCCCATCTGCTCTCGGAGGCCGGGCTGCCGATCGTCGGCGTACCGAAGACGATCGACAACGACATCTCCGCGACCGATGTGACCTTCGGTTTCGACACGGCCGTCGGTGTGGCCACGGAGGCGCTCGACCGGCTGAAGACCACCGCCGAGTCCCATCAGCGGGTGCTGATCGTCGAGGTCATGGGCCGGCACACCGGCTGGATCGCACTGCACTCCGGGATGGCCGCCGGTGCCCATGCCATCGTCGTGCCCGAGCGGCCCTTCGACATCGGTGAGCTGACCGCGCTGGTCGGCAAGCGCTTCTCGGCGGGCAAGCGGTTCGCGATCGTGGTGGTCGCGGAGGGCGCGAAGCCGCGCGAGGGCTCGATGGAGTTCGACGAGGGCGGCAAGGACGTCTACGGCCACGAGCGGTTCGCGGGCGTGGCCCGGCAGCTCTCCATCGAGCTGGAGGAGCGGCTCGGCAAGGAGGCCAGGCCGGTGATACTCGGCCATGTCCAGCGCGGTGGCACTCCCACGGCGTACGACAGGGTCCTGGCGACGCGCTTCGGCTGGCACGCCGTCGAAGCCGCGCACCGCGGAGAGTTCGGGATGCTGACGGCGCTGCGCGGCACGGACATCGTCATGGTGCCGCTGGGCGAGGCCGTGGAGACGCTCAAGACGGTGCCCGCGGAGCGCTACGCCGAGGCGGAGTGCGTGCTCTGACCGGCCCCCTGGCCCGCCCTGCGGCCGTCCAGGCCCTCCAGCCGGCCCAGGCGCCTGTCGCCGGAAGAACCGCCCCCGGTCGCTGCCGCGGCCGGGGGCGGTTCTAGGCTGGTGCGGACAACCGGCGCGAATCCGGCCGGAGTGAGCGGTCACGTCCCACGGGAGCACACGGATGGATCACAGCGGGCACGGCACGACCATGGATCTGCCGCCGTTCACGCTGGGACGGGCGCTGGAGTACTCGCCGGACCTCTTCTTCCTGGTCGGCTGCCTGCTGGCGCTGGCGCTGTACGGCGGGAGCGTGCTGCGGCTGCGCCGACGCGGTGACGCCTGGCCCGTCGGGCGTACCGTCGCGTTCGTCCTCGGTGTGCTGACCGTGGCGCTGGTGATGTGCACGAAGCTGAACGACTACGGCATGGTCATGTTCAGCGTGCACATGGTCCAGCACATGGTGATCAGCATGGTCTCGCCGATCCTGCTGCTGCTCGGCGCTCCGGTGACACTGGCGCTGCGCGCGCTGCCGGTCGCGGGCCGCGGTCGCAAGGGCCCGCGTGAGCTGCTGCTCGTCGTGCTGCACAGCCGCTATGTGCGGATCATCACACATCCCGCGTTCACCATTCCGCTCTTCATCGCGAGCCTGTACGGGCTGTACTTCACGCCGCTCTTCGACTTCCTGATGGGCTCCAAGGCCGGGCATGTCGCGATGATGGTGCACTTCCTCGCGGTCGGGCTGATCTTCTTCTGGCCGATCATGGGCATCGACCCGGGCCCGCACCGGCCCGGCCATCTGATGCGGATGCTGGAGCTCTTCGCCGGGATGCCGTTCCACGCCTTCTTCGGGATCGCGCTGATGATGGCGAGCGAGCCGATGGTCGCCGCGTACCGTAATCCTCCGGGCTCGCTGGGGATCGACGCCCTGACCGACCAGAACGCGGCGGGCGGGATCGCCTGGGCGTTCAGCGAGATCCCTTCGGTGCTGGTGCTGGTCGCGCTGGTCTACCAGTGGTACCGCTCGGAACAGCGCGAGGCGAAGCGCTCGGACCGGGCCGCCGACCGCGACGGTGACAAGGAGCTGGCGGAGTACAACGCGTATCTCGCCTCGCTCCGGGCGCGGAGCCAGTAGCGGCCAGTAGCCAGTAGCGCGAAACGCCTGTCGGGGGCGAGGATGGGCGTCACGGCCCGGCCCGGAGGAGGACCAGATGTCCGGATCCACGAAGACGATGGGTGTGGTGACCGTCGGTGCGCTGGTCCTGGTGACGGGCTATACCGCGGTGCTCGGCAGCAACGGATGGCTCTGGTTCGGCTGGGTGGTGCTGGGGCTGATCACGATCGCCATGATCGCCTCACGCGGACGCTGACCGTACCGGGGCCCGGCACCGTACCCGATGATGCGGGGACGGAGGCCGGGCCCCGGCACCGTACCTGGATCAGTTGGACTCGGTGACGCGGAGCGAGGGCTTGCCGTCCACGCTCGACGCCTTGGCCGTTCCGACCGCGCCGTTCTTGAGCGAGTTGAGGATGGCCATGCCCTGACCGACCAGGCCCGCCGCCATGTCGTTGACACCGTCGGTACCGTTCAGCACGGTCAGGTTGGCACCGGACATGCCCCGGGAGGCCGCGTCGGCCAGCGCCGGCAGATTCTCCACCAGCCGGTTGGCGGCGATGAGTTCCTGGTTGCCGTCCTTCAGCGACGCGGCGCGGGCGGTGTTCGCGTCGGCCTGCGCCTGGGCGAGGGCGCGCTCGGTGTACGCGCTGCCGTCCGCCTCGAACTTCGCCCGGTCGCGCGCGGCTTCGGCGAGAGTGCGCTGCCGGTACGCCTCGGCGTCGGCCGGGCGCCTGACCTCGGCCTCCAGCCGCTGTGCGGCCAGTTGGGCCTGACGCTCCGCCAGGGCCGTCTGCTCCTCGATGGTCTCCTGTGAGGACCTGGCCTCGGCCAGCGGTCCCGCCTGCGCGGCGCGGGCGTTGACCTGCTCCGTCTCGGCGAGGAAGCCGGCCCGCTTGATCGCGGTGTCCCGTTCGTACTCGGCCTTGAGCGCGGCGGCCTGCTGTTCGCGCTCGGCCGCCTCCTGATCCGACTTGGCCTGTGCGATCCGCGCCTGGCTCGCGACGGCCGCCGCGTGCGGAGCGGCCAGATTGTCGATATAGCCGGTGGCGTCGTCGATCTCCTGGATCTGGAGGGCGTCCACGACGATCCCGAGCTTCTCCATCTCGCTGTGGCTGCCCTGTTTCACTTCCTGGGCGACCCGGTCGCGCTCGCGGATGATCTGCTCGACGGTCAGTCCGCCGACGATGGAGCGGAGATGACCGGCGAAGATCCGGCCCACCAGTTCCTCCATCCGGTCCTGTTCCGCCAGGAAGCGGCGGGCCGCGTTGGCGATGGACACGGCGTCGTCACCGACCTTGAACACCGCGACCGCGCGGACCCGGAGCCGGATGCCCTGCTGGGTGACGCAGTCCTCCACGATCTCCGCCTCCCGCAGCGCCAGGGACAGCATGCGGGCCTTCTGCTTGATGGGCATCACAAAGCTGCCGTGCCCGGTGACGATACGGAACTGAGTGTCCTGCGCCTGCCGTTTGGAGCCGGATATGAGCATCGCCTCGTTCGGCGCGGGAACATGCCAGAACAGCATGACGGACTCCTGTCGTACTACCTCGCACTTACTGGTCGGCCGAGAGGTCAGGCGGGAAAAGGCTCCACGATCACCGAACGCGCCGAGATGCACTCCACGACGATCACACGGAGGTTTCTGCCGATCGGATGGTCCGCCCAGGCCGCATAGGCCTCGGAACCGCCTCGTACGGACACCAGGACCTCGCCGGGTCCGTCCGCCGGGATCGGGACGGTCACCCTGCCGATCGCACCGACCGGACTCTGTGCGGATTCATCTGCGGCGCACATACGTCGTCGCCCGCGTCCGTACCCCGCCCGGTTCCTCAGCCGCGACCATGGGACCACGCCTCCTGGAGGGCCGTGCCTCCGACCTCGTCCTTCATCGAGGACGCCCCCGGCGGAGCGGCCGACGGCGACATACCCTCGATAAATTCACAGTACTCCGGGGCCATCGGGAGGGCGTGCCGACGGCGTACCGGCCGTACTGGCCGTGCCTTCCACGCCTTCCGTGCCGACGGGATTGGCCGCCGTGCCCTCGGTGCTGAGCAGAACGACCGTCGCCTCCGGTCCGATCCCGAGCGCGCTCCTGCGGCCGGTGCCACCGTCGCCGGTCAGGGCGGCTCGGGCGCCGGCCAGCGAGGCCGCCCCGCAAGGGCCCGACGAGACTCCGAGGGCGGCGAGGTCACGGACCGCGTCCGCGCTGTCGTCGTCGGTGACGGCGACAGCGGCGTCCAGACCGTCGCGCAGCAGGGGCCAGGCGAGCGTGGAGGGAGTGCCGCAGTTCAGCCCGGCCATGCTCGTGGTCCCGGTCGCCACACTGACCGGCCGCCCTTGGCGCAGGCTCGCCAGCACACAGGCCGCGGTCTCGGGCTCCACCGACAGCAGGGCGGGCCCAGGGCGTGTTCTGGCGCCACCGCCGCGGTAGTGGGTGACGGCCGCCTGGGCGAGCGAGCCGACTCCCACCGGGACGGCCACCAGGGCGGGCGGCTCCGCGCTCGCGGCGGACAGTTGCGCGTCGATCTCGGTGAAGAGCGTGGAGTAGCCCTCGACGATCCAGCCGGGAATCTCCTCGTAGCCGGGCCAGGCGGTGTCCTGGACGAGCACCGCGCCCGGTCCGGCCGCCGCGTCGGCGGCGTGGCGTACGGCTTCGTCGTACGTTCCCGCGACCCGGGTGATGCGCGCGCCCTCGGCCTCGATCGCGGCCACGGCCGCCGGATGCACGCTCCCGGGCACAAAGACATGGGCGCGCTGTCCGAGCAGCCGCGCCGTACGGGCCACGGCCCGGCCGTGGTTGCCGTCGGTGGCGGTGACCAGCACCGGCGGCGGGCCGGACGCCCGGCGCGCGAGCACTCGGCTGATCGCCCAGGACGCGCCGAGCGCCTTGAACGCGGGCAGTCCCAGCCGGGCCGACTCGTCCTTGACGAACACCCGCCCGACCGCCAATTCGGCGGCCAGGGAGGGAAGTTCGGTCAGCGGAGTGGGAACGTAGCCGGGCAGCCCGGCATGGAAGTCACGCACCTCGGCCGGAGCCGGTGCACAGGTCCGGCTCGGGTCGGCGCGGCGTACGAACCAGGTCATGGCGGGGACGAGGGACACAGCACCCACAGTGCCGCCCGGCCCCGCCATCGGTCCAGCACATCGTGACCGTACGGCTTCCTCAGCCGACCTTGTCGACGAACTCCGTGGTGAAGGTCTTGCTCAGATCGACCGTGGCGTTCTGCAGGTTGGGGTTGAACGCCTTCAGTACGCGCTCGACGGTCTCCGGACCGTCGGCCGGCATGACACCGTCCGTGGTGAACATCGGCAGGGTGCTCTTGATGGCCTGCGCGTACAGTTCCTTGCCGCCCTGCGCGTAGTCGGCGGGCATCTTGGCGGCGATCTCCTCCGGCGAGTGCGTGGACATCCACCGGAGTGTCTTCACAAAGGCGTTGGCCAGCTTCTGCACCGTCTCCTTGTGACCGTTGACCCAGTCGGTGTTCATGTACAGGCTGGAGGACGGGTACGGGCCGCCGAGCGCGGCCTTCGAGCCTTCGGGCGTCCGCATGTCGATCAGGACCTTGCCGAGCTTCTTGTCCAGGATCTGCGCGACCGTCGGATCGGTCGTCATGCCTCCGTCGATCGAGCCCTGCTGAAGGGCCGAGATGAAGGTCTGGCCCGCTCCCACCGCGACCGGCGTGAACTCCTCCGTCTTTACACCGCTGTTGACCGCCAGATACTTGGTGAGGAAGTCGGTGGACGAGCCGAGGCCGGTCACGCCGAGCTTCTTGCCCTTGAAGTCCTTCGGCGAGGAGATCTCGGCCGCGGCCTTGTTGGAGACGACCTCGACCTCGCCCGAGGCGTGCGAGAACTGCACCACGGACTCCACCATCTTGCCCTTGACCTGGAGATCGAGCGTGTGGTCGTAGAAGCCGACGACGCCCTGCACATCACCGGAGACGAGCGAGGTGGTGGCCTGCACGCCGGCGGGCTCCGTGAGGAGTTCCACGTCGACGCCCTCGTCCTTGAAGTAGCCGAGCTTCTGGGTGAGCATCGCGGGCATGTAGATGACCTTGTCAAGGCCACCCACCATGATCTTGACCTTGTCACCGGAGCCGGAGCCGGAGGAGTCGCCGCCACAGGCGGTCAGCGTGCCGAGGGCGAGAGTCGCGGCGAGTGCGGCGGCCGGGATCCCGAGATGTCTGCGCATGGTTCACGTCCTTGTGAAGAGGTGCTGAGGGTGAGGCGAGGAGGAGACAGAGAGGGGAGGAGACAGATACAGGTGGCGTACGGAGGCAGCGGTACGGGGATCAGCGCTCGGTGCCGGCCTCGACGGGCTTCCAGCGGAAGAGCCGTTTCTCCAGGAAGGAGAGAAGCCCTTCGGCGAGTAGTGCCACTACGGCGAGGATCACCATGGCCGCGTACACACCGGCCGCGTTGAACGTGCCCTGCGAGGCGGAGACCAGCAGGCCGAGTCCCTTGGTCGCGCCGATGTACTCGCCGACGATCGCGCCGATCAGCGCGAAGCCGAAGCTGACATGCAGGCTGGTGAAGATCCATGAGGTGGCCGACGGGATGACGACCTGGAGCGTGACCTGCCGGTTGCTCGCGCCGAGGATCCGGGCGTTGGAGACCAGATTGCGGTCGACCTCCCGCGCTCCCTGGAAGGCGTTGAAGAAGACCGGGAAGAAGACCAGCACCACGGCCGAGGCGATCTTCGAGGCCGGGCCGAGGCCGAACCAGATGAGGAAGATCGGGGCGAGGACGATCCGGGGCAGCGCGTTGAGCACCTTGATGTACGGGCCCAGCACCTCGGCGAGGAAGCGGATCCGGCCGAGCGCGATGCCCAGCACCACTCCGCCGATGACACCGATGATCCAGCCGAGGAGCGCCTCGTAGAGCGTGTACCAGATCTGCTCCCACAGGGAGCCCTGCGGAGTGCCGTGCAGGGCCCACTGGCGCATCTGGTCCCAGATCTTGGACGGCATCGAGAAGTTGAAGGGATCGATGACGGCGCTGCGGGCCATCCACTCCCACAGCCCGATCAGCGCGACGAGAAGCAGTACGCGGGCGCCCTGGACGACGATCCGGTGATTGCGCGCGGCCCGCGCCCTGGCCTGGGTGCGCTCTCCGCCGCCACTGCCGTTGGCGGTGGCTTCGGTCTTGCCGGCTCTGCCCTTGCCCTGGCCGGCCTCGGTGGTGCCAGCGGGCGGAACGGCGACGGTCTCAGGCGGCATCGGCCGCACCCCTCTCGCGAGTGATCCGTACCTCTTCGCCGAGCGAGGACCAGATCTCCCGGTAGATCTCCACGAAGCGCGGTTCGAGCCGTACGGCCTCGACCTTGCGAGGACGCGGCAGGTCGATGGTGAAGACCTCCTTGACGGTCGCGGGACCGGCCGTCATCACCACGACCTTGTCGGCGAGGGCGATCGACTCCTCCAGGTCATGGGTGACGAAGACGACCGAGGCGCCCGTACCGGCCCACAGCTCCAGCAGTTCGTCCGACATCAGGGCCCTGGTCTGTACATCGAGAGCCGAGAAGGGCTCGTCCATGAGCAGGAGTTCGGGATCGTTGACAAAGGTCGCCGCGAGCGCCACACGCTTGCGCTGACCGCCGGAGAGCTGGTGCGGATAGCGGTCCTCGAAGGACGAGAGCCCGACGCGGGCGAGCCACTCACGGGCCCGCTCCCTCGCCTCGTTCTTCGGTACGCCGCGGAAGCGCGGTCCTGCCATCACATTGGAGAGGACGGTGCGCCAGGGAAAGACCGCGTCCTGCTGGAAGACGAAGCCGATCTTGTCGCCGATGCCGTTCACCGGCTCACCGGCCACCAGCACCTCGCCCTCTGTGGGCTCCTCCAACCCGCTGACCAGCGTCAGCGTCGTCGATTTACCGCATCCGGTGGGGCCGACCACCGCAACGAACTCGCCGCGCTCGACCGTCAGATCCAGATCCCTGACGGCGGTGTGCAGCGCTCCCGACGGTGTCCGGAATGCCTTGCTCGTTCCCCGCAGCTCGATGGCGGGGCTCGTATTGCTGCTCATGGGCCGGGAGGCTAGAAGCGCCATGGGCCAGGGCGGCAGTCTTATGGGCGCAATCCGTTTTTCTGCGCGCAAACCCCGTTTTGCTCGTTCTGCTCACGCCAGAACCACAAAAGCGCAGCACAGGGCTGGGCAGCCGCGCTCCGGCGGCTTACGTTGCGTGCACAGCGATGTTAAGCGGACCGGCCTGTTCCGCAGGGGGAGCGGGCGAAAGCGGCCGGGAGTGATCCGGAGGATCCGGGAGAGCCGGGCACCGGGAGAGGGAGGGAGACGGGATGCGGTTGCGCTGGCCACGGCGTGTCGCCGCCCAGGTCCTGGTGGTGCAGCTTGTCATCACCACAGGGGTGATGGTGCTGGTCACCGGGCTTTTTCTGGCACCGCTCGGCTCCGAGCTGGACGACGCGGCCACCCGCCGGGCCCTGGCCATCGCCGAGACCACCGCCGCCGATCCGGACATCGTCCAGGGGCTGCTCACCACCGCGCCGAGTCCGGCCGGTCCGGTGCAGGCCCAGGCGGAGCGGATCCGCCGGGCGACCCAGGCGCTCTATGTCGTGGTGCTGGACACCCATGGTGTGCGCTGGTCCCACACCACCACCGCCGAGATCGGCAGACATGTCTCGACCGATCCGAGCGTCGCGCTCTCCGGTCATGAGATCCGGCAGATCGACAACGGCACACTGGGCCGCTCGGCCCGCGCCAAGGTGCCGCTGCTCGACGGCGACGGAAAGATCGTCGGCGCGGTGTCGGTGGGCATCGCGTACGACAGTGTGCGCCAGCGGCTGATCGGTGCCATACCCGGACTGCTGCTGTGCGCGGGCGCGGCGCTGGGCGCGGGCGCGCTGGCCGCGATCGCGGTCTCGCGGCGGCTGCGCCGTATCACGCACGGTGTCGCCTTCGCCGATATCTCGGCGCTGCTGGACGAGCGGGAGGCGATGCTCCACGGAGTCCGTGAAGGAGTCGTCGCCTTCGACCGGCAGGGCCGGATCCGGCTGGCCAACGACGAGGCGGTACGGCTGCTCGGGCTCGACGCGGACGCCACCGGCCGCGCGCTGGACGAGGTGCTGGCGCCGGGTCGTACGACGGATGTCCTGGCGGGACGGGTGGACGGCACGGATCTGCTGACCGTCAGCGGCGGCCGGGTCCTGGTCGCCAACCGGATGCCGACCAGGGACGGCGGAGCCGTGGTGACGCTGCGGGACCGTACCGAACTGGAGCTGCTCGGGCGTGAGCTGGACAGTACGCAAGGGCTGCTCGACGCGCTGCGCGCACAGGACCACGAGCATGCCAACCGGCTGCACACCGTGCTCGGGCTGCTCGAACTCGGCCGTCATGAACGGGCGGCGGAGTTTGTCGCCGGCGTCGCCAACGCGCACCGGGCCTCGGCGGAGCAGATCGCCGAGCGCGTCCACGATCCGCTGCTCTCGGCGCTGCTCGTGGGCAAGGCGGCCATCGCCGCCGAGCGCGGTGTCTCCCTGCGGATCTCCTCCGCCACGCTCCTGCCGGACCGTGTGGTCGATCCGCGCGATCTGGTGACCGTACTCGGCAATCTCATCGACAACGCGCTGGACGCCGCCGCCGAGCGGCATCTGGCGAGGCCGCCGGTGCCGGCGGCCG
>NZ_FMDK01000606.1 GCF_900091995.1 Streptomyces sp. MnatMP-M17 | reverse complement strand
CGGCGCCCGCGCCTCGTCGGGGCCGAGCCGCCAGCGCCGCCGGATCCCGGCGACCGTGGCATGGGAGAGTCCCAGCTCCCGAGCCACCGCGCGGGACGCGCCGCTGCCGCCGGGCGCCAGCAGCGTACGGGTGACGACCTCCGCCTCGTCGACCGTGGCCGGTCTGCCGGTGCGCGGCCGGTGTTCGAGCCCGTCGAGTCCCGCGCTCGTCCAGCGCTGGCGCCAACTGCCCACGGTCTGCCGGGACACCCCGAGCCGACGGGAGATCTCGGCGTCGCGCAGTCCGTCGGCGGCGAGCAGCACCACGCTCGCGCGCGTGGCGAGCGGCCCGCCCTCCTCGGCCCAGCGGCGCAGGACGGCCCGGTGCTCCGGGGGCAGAGAGCCGACCGGGCCGTCGTCCGAGGGAGCCTCAGGCATCGCTGCCACCGGCCCCGTGTTCGCCGCCCTCGTCCTGCGAACCGTACTCGCGCACCAGCCGCAGTGTAAGGATCTGGAACGGCCGCAGCGCCAGCGCGACCGTACCGTTCTTGTGCGGACGCTCGGCGAGCGTCTCCTCCAGCAGGTCCGTCTCCCGGGCGGCGGCGACCGGGAAGCCCGCCGTGAGGACTGTACGCGCCCGGCCGCCGCGCGACTCGTAGAGCCGTACCACCACATCGCCCGAGCGGTCGTCGGCCAGCTTCACCGCCTCCACGACGACATCGGGATGGTCCACGGAGACCAGCGGCGCAGCGGCGGGTCCGGCTGGTCCAGCGGGTCCGGAGGGTCCTGCGGCTCCCGGGCGCAGCGGCAGCGTGAGCGCGTATCCCTCGCTGATCGCGTCGCCGATGTCCGCGCCGGGCCGCAGCGTGTGCCGGAAGCGCTGCGGTCCTCGGTCGGCGTGCGGATCGGGACTGTGCGCGGCGCGCAGCAGCGAGAGCCGTACGGTCGTGGTGGTGCCCGCGTCGTCACGGGTGTGGCGCGAGACGTCGTATCCGTAGGAGGAGTCGCTCGCCAGCGCCACGCCCCAGCCGTGTTCGCCGACATGGATCCAGCGGTGCGCCCAGAGCTCCGAACAGGCTGCGTCGCGGCCGGAGTTCTCATGTGTCGGGCGCTCGACATGGCCGAACTGGATCTCGCCCGTGCTGTGTTCGGCATGCACGTCCAGCGGCCAGACGGCCTTGAGGATCGTGTCCCGCTCGCGCCAGTCGACCTTCGTGTCGACGGTCAGGGCATGGCTGCCCGCCGTCAGGGACAGCACCTGCTCGATCGTGGATCTGCCCGTGCTCCGTACCACCCGTACGGAGCACAACAGCGGTCCGCTCTCGGTCACTTCGAGCGCGCACGCGCGGTCGAGTTCGCGGGCGGAGCGCCGGTGGTGCGGATCCAGATTCCAGGCACTCCCGTGCGCCGGATCGTCGCGGTGCAGCCGCAGCAGATTGCCCGCCGCTCCCGGCGCGATGGCGTCCCGGCCGGTGGTCAGGTCCAGCGCGGAGCGTACGAGTCCCTCGGCGTCGAGCCGGATCCGTAGCAGCCCGTTGTCCAGCAGCGCTCCGCCGCCGTCCACCGGCCGTACGGTCACCGGCGCGACATCGGCGGGTGCCTTGCCGACCGGACTCCCACCGACCGGGCCTCGGCCGAGCGCGGGCGCCCGCGCCACCACGGCGATCCGGCCGTCGGACAGCCGCTGACCGCCGTCGGTGGACCGGTCGCCGTCCAGGACGACCACCTCGCGGCGCGGTCGCGGCCCGGCGTTGAAGACAGCGGTGCCCGTGTCGTCCGGTGTCCCGATGGCGCGGCGGACGAGCTGATCGAGAGCGCGATGGATCTCCCGGTGACTCCGCTCGGCCTCCTGGTGCACCCAGGCGATCGAGGTGCCCGGCAGGATGTCATGGCTCTGGTGCAGCAGGACCTTCTTCCAGAGCGCTTCCAACTCCTCGTACGGATAAGGGATGTTGTCCCGCACCGCGGCCGTCGCCGACCACAGCTCCGCCTCGCGCAGCAGCGATTCGGCGCGGCGGTTGCCGCGCTTGGTGCGCGCCTGGCTGGTGTACGTACCGCTCCGGGCGCCGGCGAACAGCTCACCGCGCCAGACCGGAGCGTCCGGGCACTCGTCGAGCGCGTCCCGGAAGAAGTGCGAGGGATGCCGGATCCCGACCTTCGGCGAGCCTTCCAGATCGGCCAGTCGACGGGCGCGCTCCAGTGTCTCGCGCGTGGGCCCGCCGCCGTCCGCGTGGCCGAAGGGCAGCAGGGAGCGGCTGCCCGAGCTTCCGACAGTGTTCGAAGCATGCGCGGTGTTCGCGGCGTACGTGGTGAACTCGGCCACGGCATCGGCCAGTTCACCGCCGGTGAGTGAGGAGTCCCGGCCTGCGGCGGGCGGGACATGGCTGAAGAGCCGGGTGCCGTCGAGGCCCTCCCACCGGAAGGTGGGACAGGGCGGACCGTACGCGCCGTCCTGGGCCGGTCGTCGGCCCAGGAACCAGCGGGCTCCGGCGAGCGCGGCCAACTGCGGGAAGGCGGCACTCATCCCGAACGAGCCGGGCAGCCAGACACCGTCCGAGTCGGTGCCCAGTTCCTCGCGGTAGAAGCGGCGGCCGTACACGAACTGCCGGGCCAGCGCCTCACCACCGGGCAGCGCCCCGTCGGGCTCCACCCACATTCCGCCGACCGGTGCCCAGTTGCCGTCCGCGACGGCCTTGCGCACCCGTTCGAAGACATGCGGATGGTGGTCCTTCATCCAGGCGTACCGCTGCGCCGAGGAAGCAGCGAAGGTCAGCTCCGGATATTCCTCGGCCAGCGCGGTCACCGTGCTGAACACGCGGGCGGTGTGCCGTACGGCCTCGCGCATCGGCCACAGCCGGGCGGAGCCGGCGGGCGTGTGGCCGACGGCGGCGATGGTGTGCGCCGACTCGTGCGCGCGGCGGGCCAGTACGGGAGAGAGGAACTCGCGGGCGGTCCCGGCCGTCCCGGCGACATCGCGTGGATCCACGGCGTCCACGGCCTGTTCCAGGGCGCGCAGGATCTCGTATCTGCGAGGCAGTTCCACCGGGAGCGCGCGCATCAGTCCGTCGAGGACATCGATGTCATGGATGAGCTGCCAGATGTCCTCGTCGCGAACGGCGAGATCGGCGCGGAGCAGCCGGTGGAGCGGCTCGTCGCCCGCGGTGACCGGATCGCCGTACAGCGATCCGGCGCCGGACCCGGCGTCGATCGGCGGATTGGCGGCGGCCTCCACGAGCAGCGCGACCTGCTCACCGCCGCTCGCCGCCACCGATACGGTCAGGGACCGGTTGAGCGGATGCAGCCCTTGGAGCGGAGTGCCGTGCGCGTCATGGACGAGTCCCTCGGCGTGGCTGTCGAAGCCGAGGTCGAAGACCGCCTCGACCCGTCGGCCTGCCCAGCGCTCAGGGACGGTGGCCCGGACCTGGAACCAGGTGGTGGACCAGGGACCGCCCCACAGATCGCCGATGGCGAAGGGCGTGTACGTGGCCCGGAGGGCCACATCGACAGGAACCGGCTCACCGGGAATGTGCCAGGCACCGACCTCCATCGGAAGTCGCGCGGTGTGGAGCGCGGGACGCAGACGGGCGGCGAGGAAATGGGCTATCCGCTCTTCTCCGGCTTCTCCGGACTTTCTGCGGTCATGCATGGGCGGCCCTTCCTGTCCAGCCAGTAACCGCCATGTAAAACCAAGAGTGTTATCAAGTCAACGCCTTTCTCCATTCCTTCTTGTTCCAGGTGGTGAGGGCCCATGGAGAATTTGTCAGGCAATTAATCATCCGAATAGTGAAGACTCTGGAAAGTAAGTGAATTGACGGCCTCTCCCTACCGCCGGGACACCGCCGGGACATGGCCGGAACACCGCCGGGACTACCGGCCCACCGGCTCCGGCCTGGAACAACTGCTCTCCACCGGCAGACTTCTGTCCTCCCGCGCCGACGCGAGCAGCGTCAGCATGATGTCCAGGACATGGCGCGACAGCTCGGCCGACGCCCGGTGCGGACGGCCGGCGGTGAGCGCCTCGGCCAGATCGGCGAGGCCCGTACCGCGCCCGGCTCCGGCATATCCGGCCGACACCGGAAGAGTCTCCCAACCGCCGCCGTCGCGGTGCAGTTCCACGGGCCCGTCGAAACCGTTCGGATCGGGCACCGACAAGGATCCTTCGGTGCCGTGCACCTCGATCCTCGGCAGCCGCGCGGCATGGATGTCGAAGCTCATCAGCAGTGTGGTGAGCACTCCGCTCGCATGGTGCAGTACGCCGGTGACATGGGTGTCCACCTCGACCGCGAACCGCTCGCCCGCCCGAGGGCCGCTGCCGATCTCCCGCTCGGCGCGGGGGCGTGACGCGGCGCCGGCGACCTTGACGACCGGTCCCAGCAGATGGACCAGGGCGGAGAGATAGTACGGACCCATGTCGAGCAGCGGACCGCCGCCCGGCCGGTAGTAGAACTCCGGGTCCGGATGCCAGCGCTCATGTCCCGGGCCGGTCATAAAGGCCGTCGCGGCGACCGGTGTGCCGATCAGCCCGTCGTCCACCGCCTTGCGCGCCGTCTGGACGCCGGTGCCGAGTACGGTGTCGGGCGCGCAGCCGACGCGTAGCCCGGCGGCTCCGGCCGCGGCCAGTACGGCGTCCGCTTCCGCGCGGGTGGCGGCCAGCGGCTTCTCGCCGTACACATGGCGGCCCGCCGCGAGCGCCGCGAGAGCCACCTCGGCATGGGCCGCGGGGATCGTGAGGTTCAGTACGGCGTCGACATCGGCGCGTGCCACCAGCTCGGCCACCGACCCGCTGACCGCGACTCCGGGCACCCGGGCGGCCACCGCGTCGGCGCGGCCGGGATCGAGATCCGTGACGACCGTGAGTGTGACGCTGTCCAGCCGCTCCAACGTGTCCAGATACGCGCCGCTGATCTTGCCTGCGCCGACCATGCCGATCCTCAGCGGCTCGCCCACAGGAGTCCCCTCTCGGTGAGCGTCCGTACCTCGGGCACATCGAAATCGTCCGGCTTGTGGCCGATGGCGGAGACGAAGACCCGTCCCGCTCCCCAGTGCCGCGTCCAGACGGCCGGCATGGTGACCGGCCGTGCCCGCTCCTCGTCCGCCGGGAACTCGTCCGCCGCGAACTCGGTGGTCGCGAGGACATCGATCAACGGGTCGGTGGAAAGCCAGTACTTCTCAGTATGGACCTGGAAGTCGCCGAGTCCGGCGATCACCGGATGGCCGGCGCGCTCCTCGGCGAGCGTGACCGTGTGGTCGCAGAAGCCGGGCGGATGCATCAGGAACTGACCGCCGGTCAGCAGCTGATAGCCGATATCGCCGCGGAAGGAGTCGACGATCCCGCCGTGCCAGCCGGCCAGTCCGGTGCCCGCGCGGACCGCCGTGGCGAGCCCGGCGCTCTGCTCGGCGGTGATCTCGCCCATGGACCAGCACTGGACCACCAGATCGGTGGCGCCGAGGAGTTCGGCGTCCGTGTAGACATCGAGAGTGCCGGAGATCTGGATGTCGAAGCCGCGATCGCGCAGGAAGGGCAGGAACAGCTCGGTGATCGCCACCGGCTGGTGTCCCTCCCAGCCGCCGCGGACTACAAGTGCCTTACGGGTGCCGGAGGTTTCGGAGGTCATGGTCGTTGCACACTCCCATCGGTGTTGCGCAGCAGGGCCCAGCGGTCGTGCTCCAGCGGCTCGGGCGCGGGATGGCGGCGAGCGGCGGCCTCGTCGAAGTCGATGCCATGGCCGGGTGTCTCATGCGGCGCGAGGCCTCCGTCCTGGGCTGTGATGGTGCCCGGGAACACCTCAGCGACCGCCGGTTTGAACACCGCCGCCTCCTGGACTCCGAAGGCATGGCTGCTGATGTCCAGCGCGAGGGTGGCGGCCTGGGCGACAGGGCTGACATCGGCGGGCCCGTGCGGAGCGAGCCGTACACCGCGCAGCTCGCAGAGCGCCGCCAGCTTGCGGACCGGAGTCAGTCCGCCCAGCGTCGGGATCCGCACCCGGGCGAAGTCGATGACCGGTATGGGCCCTTCGAGCAGCGGCAGGAACTGGCTCACGTCGCTGAAGAGTTCACCGACGGCCAGTGGTACGGAGGAGCCCGCCCGCATCCCCGCGAAGTGCGCCGCGTCCTCCGGAGCGAGCAGATCCTCGACGAAGTAGAGCCCGGCTCCCTCGACGCGGCGCAGAAAGTCCCGTGCCTGCCGGGGATCGAGCCGCTCATGCACATCGTGCAGCAACTCCGTCCCGTCACCGACCCGTTCCCGTACCTCGGTCAGAATGCCCGGTACGGTCCGTACATACGCGGCGGAGTCCCAGGGCACCGCGCGATGGCGCAGCGCCCACGCGTCGGCCGGTCCGTCCGCCTTCGTGCCATAGGTGTCCGAGCCCGCGACCGCCGCCTGGACCCGGACATGCCGGTAGCCGCGCTCCCGTGCGGCCATCACCTTCTCCGCGAGTTCGGCGGCGCCGGTGCCGTCCACATGGGTGTAGGCGTCGGCGCGGGTACGGACACGCCCGCCCAGCAGGGAGTACAGCGGGGCGCCGAGCCGTTTGGCCTTGAGGTCCCAGAGGGCGACATCGATACCGCCCACGGCGTTGCCGGTGATCGAACCGCCGCGCCAGTAGGCGCTGTTGAGCATCAGCCGGTGGAGGTCCTCGATGTCGTCGGGATCGCGCCCGACGAGCAGCGGCGCCAGATAGTCGTCCAGCACGGACCGTACGGCGAGGGTGCGCTGCGGATCGCTGGCGCATCCCAGGCCGTACAGCCCTGGTTCGTTGGTCTCGACACGGACGATGAGATGAGGACAGCCGTGCGGAGCCGTCAGAAAGGTGCGTACGGCCGTGATACGGACCTTGGCGCCGCGTTCCTCGACCCAGGGCGCGGGAGCGAGAAGGGCAGGAGCGGTGGGAACGCCGGGAGCGGCGGGAACAGCGCGAATACCAGGAATACCAGGGAGAGGGGAGCGGGCATCGGGCTCAGCCATGCGAACTCCAGCGTACAGATAGCAGAATGATGTTCTGCTACCCGAACGTATGGAAGCCGACTTTGATTTGTCAATGACTCTACCAAATATCGCTCGGAGCCTTCAGCGGTCCTCAGTGCTGTCCGAGCCGTTTGAGCAGAGTGCCCAGCGAGTGGGCCGCCTCGGTGACCGCGCGGGCGACCTCCTCGGCGCGGGCGTCGTCCATCCGGCTCTTGGGCGCCGAGCAGCTGATCGCGTCGCCGCCGCCGTGGCCGGTGCCGAGCGCCACGGCGACACACCGTATGTCGGGCGAGTTCTCGCCGTCGTCCATCGCCCATCCGCGCAGCCGTGCCTCGGCGAGCTGGGACAGCAGCGACTCGGGATCGGTGACGGTGTCCGGAGTGAGCCGTTCCAGCGGCCAGTTGAGCCGCATCCGCACCTCGGCCGCGTCGTACTGGGAGAGCATCGCCTTGCCCAGCGCGGTGGCGTGCGCCGGGAGTCTGCGGCCCACCGCCGAGTACATCCGCAGCGCGTGCCGCGACTCGCGTTTGGCCAGGTAGACCACGTCCGTACCGTCGAGCCTGCCGAGGTGCACCGACTCGCCCGTCTCCTCGGCGAGCGCGTCGAGCACCGGTCCCGCGAGGCTCGCCACATCGTCGCCCTCCAGATAGGCCGTGCCCGTCAACAGGGCTTTGAGGCCGAGGCTGTAGCGGGTGCCCGACGCGTCGAGATCCACCCAGTGGCGGGCCTCCATCGTGCGGAGGATCGCGTGCAGACTGCTCTTGGGCACGGCCATGGCGCCGGCCATCTCGGCCAGCGAGAGCCGGGCGCCCTCCGCGCCGAGCAGTTCGAGCACCTCCAGTACCCGAGCGGCGGACTTGACCTCTTCGGGCTTGCGCCCGCGCGCTGCTGCTGCCACCGATTCCACGGAACCTCCGCTTCCCGCACCGGCGCCCCTCGGCGATCCGGTCAGCACGAAATCTCGACGTGCGTCTTGACGCTATATCACCCCGACCATAAGTTCAGTCACTCCAACGTCATTCGGCCTTCTGAACGGTTGATCCTTAGGTAGGGGCGATGCGCATACCATTTTCGCGGAATGTCCGGCTCGCGGCGGTCGCCGCGGCGACCGCGCTCTCACTGACCACCCTCGCCGCCTGCGGCGGATCGTCCGACTCCGGCGGAGACGCCTCGCTGGAGATGTGGACCTTCAAGCAGTCCCATGTCGGCGCGCTGCGCAATGCCGCGGCCGAGTTCAAGAAGCAGACCGGTATCTCGGTCAAGGTCGAGGCGTACACGCCCGACGACGCGTACACCACCAAGGTGCAGAGCGCGGCGAAGACCGGCGATCTGCCGGATGTGCTCGAAGTGCACTCCGACGGCGAGGACCGGGTCTTCGGCGCGGCCGGGATCCTCGCCGACATCAGCGACGACTTCAAGGGCGAGTGGGCCGGCCGTATCCAGCAGCCCGTACAGCAGTCCGGACTCGTCACAGAACAGCGCTTCAAGGACGCGCAGCCCGAGACCGCCAGGGACCACGGCATCGAGAAGGGCGCCCGCTACAGCGTGCCGCTCACCGTGGGCACCTTCGGCATCGTCTACGCCAACAAGAAGATGCTGGCCGAGGCGGGCATCACCGAACCTCCGGCGGACTGGGCCGGATTCCTCGACGCGCTCAAGGCCACCACCGTCAGGAATCCCACCACCGGCGGTCTCGCCCTCGGCCTCAAGATCCAGGCCACCGGACTGACCTGGGTCCTCCAGCCGCTCGCCTTCAGCCAGCTCGGACAGCAGGGATACGAGGCCCTCTTCGGCCAGGACGAGAGCGCGGACTTCGCCTCGCCCAACGGGATCAAGGTGCTGAGCCTGTACGACCAGCTCACGCCGTACTGGATGCCGGGCACCCAGAGCCTCACCATCGACGAGGCCGACCAGGCCTTCGCCCAGGGCAAGGCGGCCTTCGATGTCGGCGGCACCTTCACCCTGGCCTTCCTCCAGCAGAACGGGATGAGTCCCGACGATGTACTCGCGTTCGCACTGCCCTCCGTGAAGGACGGCGCCGTACCGGACCGCGCGCTCGGCCCGCTCGCGCTCACCGGTCTGGGCGTCTCCGCGACCAGCGACCAGCCCGGCAACGCCAAGAAGTGGATGGAGTTCCTCTCCACGCAGAAGGCCGCCGCCCAGTTCGCCAAGGATGCCTCCGACGTACCGGCCACCGAACTCGGCGCGGACTCCGCCACCGTGCTCGGCCCGGCGCTCTCCGCCATGGTCGACAGTTTCAAGGGCAATCCGCAGAACACCTACGATCCCAACCGCGGCAACGAGTTCCGCGCGCCGGGCTACGAACAGGACGACGCCGGCGCGATCCTCGCCGATCTCACGCCTCTCAAGCAGAAGTCCGTCGAGGAGACGGCCAGGCAGCTCCGTGAGCTGAACGCCTCCTACTGGGCGGCGGCACGGTGACAACGGCTCCCGGCGCGGCGACGAAGGCGCCGGCGGCAGAAGGTACGCGCCGCCGCCGGCGCCCGCGTTCGTACGAGACGCTCACCGGGTATCTCTTCGTCGGCCCGGCCGTGGTCCTGTTCTGCGTCATCGGCCTGTACAGCGTCGGCTACGGCTTCGCGCTCAGCTTCGCCACCTGGAACGGCTTCACTCCGAACTGGAAGTGGGTCGGCCTCGACAACTACGCCGATCTGCTGTGGCGCAGCCCGATCTACGCGCCACGGGCGCGGCACGCGGCGCTGAACACGCTCTGGGTCATGATCGCCGCACCGGCCCTGACCGTCGCGGTCTCCTTTCCGCTGGCCGTACTGCTCAACCGGATCAAGCGGTTCCGGTCGGTGCTGCGTTCGGTGTACTTCCTGCCGTATGTCACCAGCGGAGTCGCGGTCTTCTTCGCCTGGCAGTACGTCCTCCAGCCGGACGGCGCCGTCAACGCCCTGCTCGACAGTCTGGGCCTGGGCTCGCTCCAGCAGCCGCAGGGCTGGCTCGGCAATCCCTCCACCGCCCTGCCCACCATGATCGTGGTGACGGTCTGGGGACAGGTCCCGGTCGCGATGCTGCTCTATCTCACCGGGCTTCAGAGCATCGACCGCAGTGTGCTGGAGGCGGCGGACCTGGACGGCGCCGGCTGGTGGCGTACCAACGTCTCGGTGGTGTGGCCTCTGGTGCGGCCCATCACCGCGGTGGTGGTGCTGCTCAATCTGCGGGAGTCGCTCCAGGGCTTCCAGACCTTCCTGGTGATGACCTACGGCGGCCCGGGCGACCACACCAATGTGCTGGGACTGGAGGCGTACCGCCTCGCGTTCATGAAGAACCTCTCGCCCACCCTGGGGCTCGCCAGCGCGCTCGGCTGGATCCTGTTCGCCGCCGCCGTGGTTCTCGCCCTGATCAATCTGCGCGCGCTGCGGAGCAGAACATGACATCGCGGAGCACGACATGACATCGACATCTCTCACAGAGCGAACTCCCAAGGCGCGAACTCCCAACGCGCCCACCGGTCCGCCCGGCGAACGCGCCGCCCGCACCCGTCGGCTGGTCGCCCGTACCGTCGTCGGCGTCCTGCTCGCGCTGTACGGACTCGTCAGCGTCTACCCGTTCCTCTGGATGGTGTCGGCGGCGTTCAAGGACCGGATCGAGGTCGTACGCGGCGGACATCTCATCCCGGACAACCCGACGTTCGACACGCTTGTCGACACCTGGAACAAGCTGCACTTCTTCGACTTCTTCCTGAACAGCCTGCTGGTCACGGGCTACACCGTGGTACTGACACTGGTGATCTACGCGGCGGCCGGCTACGCCTTCGCCGTACTGCGCTTTCCCGGCCGGAGCGCCCTTCGGAAGCTCTTCGTCTCGCTGCTGTTCGTCCCGGCCATCACGGTGATGCTGCCGATCGTGATGCTGGAGAACAAGATGGGCATCCTCGGTACGCACTTCGGACTGGTGCTGCCCTTCGTCAACGGCGGTGCTCCGCTGTCGATCCTGCTGATGACCGGAGCCTTCATGGCCGTACCGGGCGAGCTGCGTGACTCCGCGCGTGTCGACGGCGCGAGCGAACTGCGTATCTTCACCGGTGTCTATCTGCCACTGGCCAGGCCCGCGCTGATCACGGTGGCCCTACTGACGGCGATCCCGACCTGGAACGAGTTCCTGCTCACCCGGGTCTCGCTCAACGATCCGTCCACCTACACCCTGCCACTGGGTCTCCAGACGCTCTCGGCGGAGAACGTGCCGCACTACAACAATCTGATGGCGGGCGCGCTCATCGTGGTCATCCCGGTGATCCTGCTTTTCCTCAGTCTCCAGCGGTACTTCGTCAACGGACTGGTCGGGGCGGTGAAGGGCTGATGCGCGTACTGGTCACCGGAGCCGCCGGCCATATCGGACGGTTCGTGGTGGACGATCTGCTGGCCCGGGGCCATCAGGTCGTCGCCACCGATCTGCTCCCGGTGGACGAGCCGCGCGCCGAGGCCGTCCACACCGGTGATCTCCGCGATCCCGATCTGGTGCGCAAGGCGATGGACGGAGCCGAGGCCGTCGTCCATCTCGGTGCGATCCCGCATCCCAATGTGGACGACGCGAGCGATCTCTTCGCCACCAACTGTCTGACCGCGCACCGGGTGCTGGACGAGGCCGGACGCGGCGGTGTCCGCCGGGTGGTGGCCGCCTCCAGCATGGCGGTTGTCGGACTCGCCTGGTCGCCGGTGCCGCAGTCGCCGCGGTACGTCCCGCTGGACGAGGAGCATCCGACGCTCGTCCAGGATCCCTACGGACTGTCGAAGATCGTCCTGGAGGAGACGGCCCGCGCCGTCCACCGGCGCCACGGGACGGACATCGTCTGTCTGCGGCTGCCCTTCACCGGGACCGGAGAACGCCTCATGCGCCAGTTCGACGCCGTACGGGCCGATCCCGCGGCGCACCGGATGGATCTGTGGGGCTGGCTGGACACCCGGGACGCGGCCGAGGCCGTACGGCGCGCGCTGGAGACCGAGCTGTCCGGCTGCCATGTGCTCAATGTGGCCGCGCGTGACACCAGCTCACCGCTGCCGACCGCCGAGCTGATGGCGCGCCACCATCCGGGTGTGCCCGTCTTCGCCGAGCTGGCGGGCCATGACTCGCTGTTCGACACCGGAGCCTGTGCCCGGCTGCTCGGGTTCGTACCGCGCTACGGGCGTCCGCGCGCGGGAGCGGATCCCGGCCCACCACCCGGGGGCGCCCGTACGGGTCCGGGTTAGGCTGCGGACGTCTTCAGTACGTCCTCAGAGCGACGCCGCACGACCGGATACGGAGAACGCGCACCATGGACACCGCCTCGCGCCCCACCGGCGAACTCACCTACCGGGACGCCACGGCGGCCGACACCGAGGCGCTCGTCGCCCTGATCGAGTCGGCCTACCGCGGCGACAGCAGCCGTACGGGATGGACGACCGAGGCGGACATCCTGGAGGGCCAGCGGACCGATCCGCAGGGCGTGCTGGAGGTGATCGAGGCGCCGGGCAGCCGACTGCTGGCGGTCGAGCGCGACGGTGGGCTGATCGCCTGCTGTCAGCTCGAACACCGCGGTGAGGCCGCCTACTTCGGGATGTTCGCGGTACTGCCCGGTGCGCAGGGCGGAGGTCTCGGCCGGCGGATCATCGCCGAGGCGGAGCGCGTCGCGCGGGAGACCTGGGGCGTCCGTGAGATGCATATGACCGTGATCACGGTCCGCGAGGAACTGATCGCCTGGTACGAGCGGCGCGGCTACCGCCGTACGGGAAAGCTCTTCCCGTTCCCGTACGGCGACGAGCGCTTCGGTATCCCGCAGCGCGACGATCTCGCGTTCGAGCTGCTGGTCAAGCCGCTGGTCTGAGACCGCGCGGTCCGGGACCGTACGTGGCGTACGTGGCGTACGCGGCCCGGGACCGCGCGCCCGGCCCGTGACCCGGGCGCCGTGACTCAGGCCGTGAACCTGCCGGTCCGCCGGATCTCCGGGAGATCGGTGGTCACCGCGTCCAGCTCGAAGGCCCGCGCGAGCCGGAGCTGGTCCTGTGTGTTCACCACCCAGCCGATCACCCGCAGCCCTCGGTCGTGCGCGCGCTCCACGACCTCCAGCGTCAGTCTGCGGATGTTCAGGGCCAGCGAGGCGGCGCCCACCGCCTCGGCCCGGTCCACCACGTCCGCGCCCCAGCGGCTCGCGATCAGCACGGTCCGTACACCCGGCACCAGCGCCGCGATCTCGGCGACCGCCGCGTCGTGGAACGACGACACCTCGACGCGTCCGGTCAGCCCGCGCCGGTGCATCACCTCGGCCAGCGCCCGCGCCGCGGCCACATCCTTGATCTCGGCCTGGAGCGGCGACCGTACGGCGTCCAGGACCTCCTCGAAGACCGGGATCCGCTCGCCGTCGCCCGCGTCCAGCTCCCGCAGCTCGGCCAGGGTCCGGTCGGCGATGGCGCCCGTGCCGTCGGTCGTACGGTCCACTTCGGTGTCATGCATCACGACGAGCGCGCCGTCCTTGCTCAGATGCAGATCCAGCTCGATGGCGTCCATGCCGGCGTGCTCGGCCCGTACGAAGGATCGCAGGGTGTTCTCCGGTGCGACACCCATCACTCCACGATGACCGATGGTCTGGAAAGTCAAGGTTCGTCTCGCTTCCGTCGACTGCGGCTCTAGCGCGGCACTCTAGTGGCCGGTCGGCGGATGGGAACCCGTCGCGCACCGGCGAGCCGCCTCGGCGAGCGGTGGCCCGCCCAGGCCCGGTGCGGCACGATGGAAGTGTGTGTCCTACCTCATTACGACAGGAAAAACAGCGGTGACCATGGGGGGTCGGCAGGATAATTTGTCACAGCCGTTCTTGTACGGCGGAACAAGGGACCTATACGGTGTCTTGACGCCAAGATCTCGCGTGGAGGAAGTGACATGACGGAAATTCTTGCGCAGGACACCGTGCCCGGCACAAGCCGTGCTGTCGGTGCCGTCGGCGCTGATCGAGTGGTCGAGCATCCTGCCTGGGCACAGCTCAAGAACGCCGTCGAGGAGATCCGCCCGTGGCAGTCCAAGGACGGCTCGATCGACTTCGACGCCGAGGGCGCTCCGGCGCGCGGGCTTGTCGAGGTCGCGCTCGACCGCGTGACCTCCGCCGTCGAACAGCTCTCCCCGCTGCTGCCGCACGACGCCGCATACCACCGGGCGCTCGTCGCCGACCTCCGTAAGTGGGCCGACAGCGCCTTCGACATTCCCGACTTCCTGGACTCGCTGCTCGCCTTCCAGCCCGCGGCCGACCGGCGGGACGGTCTCCAGCATCTCGCCGTCTTCCCCATGTACACGCAGAACGGCAATCCCGACCGCAATCTCGAAGCCGTCGTGCTGCGGATGGTCTGGCCCGAGTGGCTGGCCGAGCTGGAGCGCACGCGCTACGACAACCCGCTCTTCTGCGGAATCACCTTCGAGGACTTCACCGCCGGCTACGACACCAACTCCGCGGTGTTCTTCCCGGAGACCATCGCCGTGCGCGAGGCTCCCGAGCGGTTCACCTGGGGCGGGATCTTCTGCGACCGCGAGGCCGCCCGTTTCCGCCGTGTCACCGAGGCCGCCGTACGCACTCTCGGTGTCGAACTGCCCGACGACATCACCGAGATGGTCGCCGACCAGGACCGCTGCCAGCAGGCCTTCGTGCTCTGGGACATGATCCACGACCGTACGCACAGCCATGGCGATCTGCCGTTCGACCCGTTCATGATCAAGCAGCGACAGCCGTTCTGGATGTACGGGCTGGAGGAACTGCGCTGCGATCTCACCGCGTTCCGCGAGGCCGTACGGCTGGAGGCCGACGGTGTGGCGCAGGGCCGCGACGTCCAGTACGCCGTGCTCTTCGACCGGATGTTCCGCTTCCCGGTCACCGGCGCGCGCGTACGGAACTACGACGGCCTCGGCGGCCAGTTGCTCTTCGCCTATCTCCACCAGCACGAGGTGCTGCGCTGGACCGACAACACCCTGCGTATCGACTGGGAACGCGCTCCCGGCGTCACCAACCAGCTCTGCTCGGAGATCGAGGACCTCTACCGGGCCGGTATCGACCGTCCCAAACTAGTCCACTGGTTCGCGGCGTACGAACTCGTCTCGGCGTATCTCTCCCCGCATCCCGGCTCCCGCTGGGCCAAGGGCCCAGACGCGCTCGATCTGTCACAGCCGCCCCGTAAGCTCGTGGACGACGTGCTGCCGGACGAGTTTCCGCTCAGCATGTTCTACGAGGCGCTTGCCAAGAAGCTCAAGAACGTGATCGCCTCCACCAAGGGAATCACCGCCACGAGCACCGAGCGGATGGCCGCGTGACCACTCAGCCGTGGGAGGCGACAAGCATGCACAAGAGCGGCGGGAACGGCGGTGCGGGCGCCGGCGCGCTGGACGGCGCGGTCGTCGCGGTCGCGGGAGCGGCAGGACCGGCCGGCCGCGCC
>NZ_FMDK01000183.1 GCF_900091995.1 Streptomyces sp. MnatMP-M17 | reverse complement strand
GTCGGTAGAGCGTCTCCATGGTAAGGAGAAGGTCTACGGTTCGATTCCGTATTGGGGCTCCGCGTAGGAGCAAGGCCCTCGCCACTTGGCGAGGGCCTTCTTCATTTGCCGGGGAGGTGCTCCGGCACGCGCATCGCGAGGATGGCCATGTCGTCGGAGGCCGGCTCGGCGGCGAAGCGCTCCACCGCGCGCAGTACACGAGAGGCGACCGCGCCCGCAGTCAGTCCCGTACAGCTCGTCAGAACATCGGCCAGGCCGTCGTCGCCCAACATGCGAGTGCCCTCGCGGCGTTCGGTGACGCCGTCGGTGACACACAGCAGGACGTCGCCCGGGTCCAGGGTGATCGTCTGCTCGTACAGCTCCAGGTCCTCCATCACACCGAGGAGCGGCTGCGGTTCGGCGGCCGGTTCGACCGTGCCGTCCTGACGCAGGCGCAGCGGGAGCGGATGGCCGGCGCAGACCATCTTGAGGATCGCGCTGCCGTCCTCCTGTGGCCACAACTCGCCGTACAGCAATGTGAGAAAGCGGCTGCGGGCGCCCTCGTCGAGGATCGCCGCGTTCAGTCGTTCGAGGACCGCGGGCCCGCCGAAGCCCTCGCGGGCCAGCAGCCGGAGCGCGTGCCGGGCCAGGCCGGTGACGGCCGCGGCTTCCGGGCCCGTACCGCAGACATCGCCGATGGCGAAGCCGTAGGCGCCGTCCCGGATGGGGAACAGATCGTAGAAGTCACCGCCGACTTCATTGCCTTCGCCCGCGGCGCGGTAGATGACATCGACCTCGACGCCCGGCACCTCGGGCAGCCCTGGCGGCAGCAGGCTGCGCTGGAGTGCCTGGCTGATGGCGGTGCGCTCGGAGTAGAGGCGTGCGTTGTCGAGTGCGAGTGCCGCCCGGCGCGAGAGGTCTTCGGCGAGTTCCAGGATCTCCTGGCGGAAGTGGTCGTCCGAGGGCTTGCCGAGAGTCAGCATGCCGATGACGCGGTTGCGGGCCACCAGCGGCAGTACGACGGTCTCGCCGCCGACCGCCGCGGCTGTTGCCAGTGTGGTGCCCACGCCGGAGGAGAGCGGGGAGGAACTGCCGCCCAGCTCGCGCATGGAGGTGCGCAGTGCCGCCTGGTGGGCGGCTTCCGAGGGCGCGTGCCAGATACGGGCGCCCGGTGTGGGGACCGGGTCCGGCGGGTTGATCTTGGAGAGGAGGGCCTTGAGGCCGTCGATGCGCTCCTCGTCCTCGTGCAGCACGTACGAGAGGTACGGGTCGGACGCCTGGTCGGCGATTGTGTAGACGGCGCACCAGGTGGCGAGGGTGGGGACGGTCATCTGGGCCATGAGGGCCAGTGTCTGGTCGCGGTCGAGCGTTCCGGCGAGCAGGTCGGAGGCTTCGACGAGGAAGGAGAGTGAGCCGCGGCGCAGACGTTCGAGTTCACCGAGGCGGGCCGATTCGACGGCCAGGGCGATACGGTCCGCGGCGAACTGGAGGCGCAGGGCCTCCTCGTTGGAGTAGCGGCCTGCGCTCTCTGCGGCGACGCCCAGGGAGCCGGTGAGCCGGCCCTCGACCTTGAGCGGGACGGTCACGACGGAGCGCATCCCGGTGTGGTTGAGCAGTGGGACGGCGCCCGGAACGGCCGTCAGGTCCTCGTGGACGGCGGGCATGCGTGCGGAGCCGTACCGTCCGGTACCGGCCTCCACCGGGACGCGTGCGAAGCGCTGGCGGGCCGACGGGAGCCCGGTGGAGGCCCGTACCTCCAGCTCCGTCTCGTCGTCCGTGGCGAGCAGCAGAAAGGCCGAGTCGCCGTCGAGCATGTCGCGGGCGCGCTCCACCGTGCGCTGGAGGAGTCCGTCGAGATCATCGGGGGCCGGGGAGCCGATGAAGACCTCGAAGGGATCCGCGGCGCGGCTCTCGGCGCCCGCCTCGCTCGGGCCGCGCAGCGGTGTCTGGATGACGGCGCGCTCGTAGTCGCGTACGAGGAGGCAGACGGTGGACGGCTCGCCGCGCGTGTCGCGCACCCTGAGATGGGAGGCGTAGACGGGGATGACGCGGCCGTCGGAGGCGCGGATTCCGTAACTGCCCTCCCAGCGGGAGAGTTGGAGCGCTTCGACGATGCCGGTGCCGAGGCCCGGGGTGTGCGGCCAGGCGGCGATGTCGGGCAGCGGCTTGCCGATGACCTGATCGGCCGCGTATCCGAAGATGTGCTCGGCGTCCTCGTTCCAGTTGACGATGGCGGCGCTTCGGTCGATCTGGATGACGGCGACCCGTACGCGTTCGTCGGCGACGGGAAGCAGACCGGTGGGCAGGACGGGTCCGGCCGAGCGGGTGCCGACGGGACGCTGGGGAAGGTCGAGCTGGAACCAGACCTGCTTGTACGTGGAGGTGTACTCGACGCCCCAGCGTGAGGCCATGGCGGCGCAGAGAAGCAGTCCTCTGCCGTTCTCGCGGTCGGCGTTGGCGAAGGTCCGTCCGGCGCCCTGGATGGGGATCTCGCGCTCGGGGTAGCGGTCGGCGACCTCGACGCGGACGCCGTCCTCCGTACGGAGGCAGAGCACATCGGCGGAGGTGCCGGCGTGGATGACGGCGTTGGTGACGAGTTCGCTGGTGAGGACCACGGCGTCGTCGACGACATCGGCGTAGCCCCATCCCTGGAGCGTGTCGCGGACAAAGGCGCGGGCTGTGGCCACCGACCGTCCCACCGGGTCGAAGGTGGCAGCCGCTCGCGCGGTGACCACAGAACTCCTCGTACGCGTTTCGACGCCCGGCTCCGCCATGATCGGCTCCGCCCCTCCTGGTGCCCGGTGGTAGTACCTTCGCCACACCGCCCCCTGCCGGGCGGACCGGGGTGGTTGGACAGCCGGATGCCAGGTTACTTACCTTCGCTGTCCGAGCGGATGCCGGTCGCCGCTGTTTCCGCCCTCCGAGGGCGGGGACGCTAAGCGAAGCTGCCGAACTGTTATGGCCTGGTTCGGACGTGGTGAAACACTGGGCAGGCTTCCGGAGACAGCCCGGCGGTACGGTCAACCCCTGCGGGAGGGACACGGTGGAGTCTGGCACGGCGGCGCGTGGCACGAGTACGCGCGCGAAAGGCGGACGGTCCCGGAGCAATGGGACCTCCGAGGTGGACGCGGCAGAGCTGCAGAGACTGCTGGCCGCCTTGGTGTCGATGCGGGACGGCAATTTCCGTAAACGGCTGACCGTCGCCGGTGACGATGTGATGGCGGAGATCGCCGCTGTCTTCAACGAGGTCGCCGACCGCAATCTCCATCTCACGGGTGAGCTGGCCCGGGTACGCCGGATGGTCGGGCGGGAGGGAAAGCTCACGGAGCGGCTGGAGACAGGCGCGTGTGAGGGCTCCTGGGCCGCCGCCATCGACGCGTCGAACGCGCTGGTGGACGATCTGGCGCGGCCCGTCTCCGAGGTCGGGCGGGTGCTCTCAGCGGTCGCCGAGGGCGATCTGGAGCAGCGGATGGAGCTGCGCTCGCAGTCTCCGGACGGTGCGGAGAGGCCGCTGCGGGGCGAGTTCCTGAAGGTGGCCCGTACGGTCAACAATCTGGTCGACCAGCTGTCGGCGTTCACCGACGAGGTGACGCGGGTGGCGCTGGAGGTCGGTACCGAGGGCAAGCTCGGCGGCCAGGCCAAGGTGCGCGGTATGTCCGGATCGTGGAAGGACCTCACGGATTCGGTCAACACGATGGCGTACCGGCTGACCGCTCAGGTACGTGATATTGCTCTCGTTACGACGGCCGTGGCCAAGGGTGATCTGTCGCGCAAGGTCACGGTCCATGTGGCCGGCGAGATGCTCCAGCTCAAGAACACCGTGAACACCATGGTGGACCAGCTGTCGTCGTTCTCCTCCGAGGTCACGCGTGTGGCCCGGGAGGTCGGCACGGAGGGCGAGCTGGGCGGTCAGGCGACCGTGCCCGAGGTGGCCGGGGTCTGGAAGGACCTGACCGACTCGGTGAACACGATGGCCGGGAACCTGACCAGTCAGGTGCGCGGTATCGCGGAGGTCACGACGGCCGTCGCCAATGGTGATCTTTCGCAGAAGGTGACGGTGAGCGCGCGCGGCGAGGTGGCGCAGCTCGCCGAGACGATCAACCAGATGACGGAGACGCTCCGTACGTTCGCGGACGAAGTGACCCGCGTGGCGAGTGAGGTCGGCGCGGAAGGTCTGCTCGGCGGCCAGGCGCAGGTGCCGGGCGCCGCCGGTACGTGGAAGGACCTCACGGACTCGGTCAACACCGTCTTCCGCAATCTTACGACTCAGGTGCGGGACATCGCGCAGGTGACGACGGCGGTGGCGAACGGCGATCTGTCGCAGAAGGTCACCGTCGATGTGGCGGGCGAGATGCTGGAGCTGAAGAACACCGTCAACACGATGGTGGACCAGCTCCAGTCGTTCGGTTCCGAGGTCACCCGGGTCGCGCGGGAGGTCGGTGTCGAGGGCCGGCTCGGCGGCCAGGCCGAGGTGCCGGGCGCGGCGGGCACGTGGAAGGACCTCACCGATTCGGTGAACACGGCCTTCCGCAACCTCACCGGCCAGGTGCGGGACATCGCGCAGGTGACCACGGCCGTCGCCAACGGTGATCTGACCCAGAAGGTCACCGTGGATGTGGCGGGCGAGATGCTGGAGCTGAAGAACACCGTCAACACGATGGTGGCGCAGCTCTCCTCCTTCGCCGACCAGGTCACCGTGATGGCCCGGGATGTGGGCACGGAGGGCCGGCTCGGCGGCCAGGCGCGGGTGGACGGCGTCAGCGGTACTTGGAAGGAACTCACCGACTCCGTCAACTTCATGGCGGGAAATCTCACCGATCAGGTGCGTCAGATCGCACAGGTGACCACGGCGGTGGCCCGGGGCGACCTGTCGCAGAAGATCGACGTGGACGCCCGGGGCGAGATCCTGGAGCTCAAGAACACCATCAATACGATGGTCGATCAGCTCTCGGCCTTCGCCGACCAGGTGACCAGGGTCGCGCGCGAGGTGGGTACTGACGGACGGCTCGGCGGTCAGGCGAAGGTGCCGGGCGTGGCCGGTGTCTGGCGGGATCTGACGGATTCCGTCAACGGCATGGCCGGGAACCTCACCGATCAGGTCCGCAATATCGCGGGTGTCGCGACGGCGGTGGCGCGTGGCGACCTCTCGCAGAAGATCGACGTGGACGCGCGCGGCGAGATCCTGGAGCTCAAGAACACCCTCAACACGATGGTGGACCAGCTCTCCAACTTCGCCGAGCAGGTCACCCGGGTGGCGCGCGAGGTGGGCACCGAGGGCATGCTGGGCGGCCAGGCAGAGGTCCAGGGCGTCTCCGGCACCTGGAAGGACCTGACCCAGTCCGTCAACTTCATGGCGAACAACTTGACCTCGCAGGTCCGCAATATCGCCGAGGTCACCACGGCGGTCGCCAAGGGCGATCTGTCGAAGAAGATCACGGTCGACGCCAAGGGTGAGATCCTCGATCTCGTCACGACCGTCAACACGATGGTCGACCAGCTCTCCAACTTCGCGGACGAGGTCACGCGCGTCGCCCGTGAGGTGGGTACGGAGGGCATCCTCGGCGGCCAGGCCAGGGTCCGGGGTGTCACCGGCATCTGGAAGGACCTCAGCGACAACGTCAACACGATGGCCAACAACCTGACCAGTCAGGTGCGGAACATCTCCCGCGTCTCGGCCGCGGTCGCCAACGGCGATCTGACGAAGAAGGTGACGGTGGAGGCGCGCGGCGAGGTCGCGGAGCTCGCCGACACCGTCAACACGATGGTGACGACACTGTCGTCGTTCGCCGACGAGGTGACACGGGTCGCCCGTGAGGTGGGCACCGAGGGCGAACTGGGCGGCCAGGCCAGGGTGCCCGGTGTGTCGGGCACCTGGAAGGACCTCACCGAGTCGGTGAACTCGATGGCGTCCAATCTGACCGGCCAGGTGCGCCAGATCGCCACTGTCACGACGGCCATCGCGAAGGGCGATCTCACCAAGAAGATCGACATCGATGCGCGCGGTGAGATCCAGGAGCTGAAGAACACCATCAACACCATGGTCGACCAGCTCTCCTCCTTCGCGGAGGAGGTGACCCGGGTGGCCCGCGAGGTGGGTACGGACGGCCAGCTCGGCGGCCAGGCGCGGGTGCGGGACGTGGACGGCACCTGGCGCGACCTCACCGAATCGGTGAACGAGATGGCCGGCAATCTGACGCGTCAGGTGCGCGCGATCGCCGCAGTGGCCACCGCGGTGACGCGTGGCGATCTCAATCTGAAGATCGATGTCGACGCGGCGGGCGAGATCCAGGTCCTCCAGGACAACATCAACACGATGATCGCCAATCTGCGGGACACCACCCTCGCCAACGAGGAGCAGGACTGGCTGAAGGGCAACCTCGCCCGTATCTCCGGTCTGATGCAGGGCCGCCGCGATCTCGACGACGTGGCCTCGCTGATCATGAGCGAGCTGACTCCGGTGGTCTCGGCGCAGCACGGCGCGTTCTTCCTGGCGATGCAGACCGGCAATGTGCCCCAGGTCGGTACGGACGGCGGCAGGGACGGCTCGTACGAGCTGTGCATGCGCGGCAGTTACGGCTACTCGGCCGGTTCGATGCCGACGGTCTTCCGGCCCGGTGAGACGCTCATCGGCACGGCCGCCGAGGAGAAGCGCACCATCCAGCTCAATGTGCCGCCGGGCTATCTGAAGATCTCGTCCGGACTCGGAGAGGCGTCGCCGGCGCATGTGATCGTGCTGCCGGTGCTCTTCGAGGGCAAGGTCCTCGGAGTGATCGAGCTGGCGTCGTTCCAGCCGTTCACCCATATCCAGAAGGACTTCCTCAACCAGATCGCCGAGATGATCGCGACGAGCGTCAACACCATCAGCGTCAACTCCAAGACGGAGGTGCTGCTGAAGCAGTCGCAGGAGCTGACCGAGCAGCTCCGTGAGCGCTCGGCCGAGCTGGAGAACCGGCAGAAGGCCCTTCAGGAGTCCAACGCGGAGCTGGAGGAGAAGGCGGAGCTGCTGGCGCAGCAGAACCGTGACATCGAGGTGAAGAACACCGAGATCGAAGAGGCCAGGCAAGTGCTGGAGGAGCGGGCCGAGCAGCTCGCCGTCTCGATGCGCTACAAGTCGGAGTTCCTGGCGAACATGTCGCACGAGCTGCGCACACCGCTCAACTCGCTGCTCATCCTCGCCAAGCTGCTCGCGGACAACGCTGAATCGAATCTCTCGCCGAAGCAGGTGGAGTTCGCGGAGACGATCCACGGCGCGGGCTCCGATCTGCTCCAGCTCATCAACGACATCCTCGATCTGTCGAAGGTCGAGGCGGGCAAGATGGATGTCAGCCCGACCAGGATCGCGCTGGTCCAGCTCGTCGACTATGTGGAGGCGACGTTCCGGCCGCTCACGGCGGAGAAGGGACTCGACTTCTCCGTACGGGTCTCGCCGGAGCTGCCCGCGACGCTGCACACCGATGAGCAGCGTCTGTTGCAGGTGCTGCGGAATCTGCTCTCCAACGCGGTGAAGTTCACCGACTCCGGCGCGGTGGAGCTGGTGATCCGTCCGGCGGGCGCGGATGTGCCGCACGCCATCAGGGAGCAGCTGCTGGAGGCGGGTTCGCTGCGGGACGCCGACGGCGATCTGATCGCCTTCTCGGTCACCGACACCGGGATCGGTATCGCCGCGAGCAAGATGCGGGTGATCTTCGAGGCGTTCAAGCAGGCGGACGGTACGACCAGCCGGAAGTACGGCGGCACGGGTCTGGGCCTGTCCATCAGCCGGGAGATCGCCCGGCTGCTCGGCGGTGAGATCCACGCGGCGAGCGAGCCGGGACGCGGCTCGACCTTCACGCTCTATCTGCCGCTGCATCCCAGCGAGCTGCCGCCGCAGGGCTATCCGCAGTTGACGCCCGCCGGTGTGCGGCCGGCGGGACGCCCGCTGGAGGACGGTACGGGAGAGACGGTGGGCCAGCAGGCGGAGGCCGCCTCTCTGGAGATCGAGTCCGCGGGTCCCGCCGCGCTCTTCCGGCGCCGTCGCAGGAGCCCGGGCTCCGGGCAGGGCTCCGGGCCGTCCGGACAGGGCGCACAGGCCTCGCGGTCAGGAGGCGCGGGCTCCTCGGGCCGCCAGGAGTCGTGGAGCTCCCGCACGGGCGGTACGGGCCGTCAGGACGCGCCGCGTGAGAGCCGTACGTTCAGCTTCGCCGGCGAGAAGGTGCTGATCGTGGACGACGACATCCGCAATGTCTTCGCGCTCACCAGTGTGCTGGAGCAGCACGGACTGTCCGTGCTGTACGCGGAGAACGGCCGCGAGGGCATCGAAGTCCTGGAGCAGCACGACGATGTGACGGTCGTTCTGATGGACATCATGATGCCCGAGATGGACGGATACGCCACGACGACGGCGATCCGCAGGATGCCGCAGTTCGCCGGGCTGCCGATCATCGCGCTCACCGCGAAGGCGATGAAGGGCGACCGGGAGAAGGCTCTCGAATCGGGCGCATCCGACTATGTGACAAAGCCGGTTGACCCCGATCATCTGCTGACGGTGATGGAAGACTGGATGCGCCACAGGTGACCGGCCGCCGCCGGACAGGGCCCAATTATCGGAATGTACCGACGGACTGTGCCGGACGGCGTGTGAGGCGGGGATATTCGGGGAACCTTCTGGTCTCCCGCTACGTTTCCGCTTTGTGCACAGTGACATCACGGTGACAGGGTGTGGCGACAGGCGGGGTGCGGCTACCATGACCGGCACAAGGACGGACGGCGCAAGGGAGTCGTCTCCTGGGGCGGCGCCCGGCATCACGCGGGGCACCGTGAGCGGGGGACGTCCCATGCCGGGGCGAGGAGGGCGGGCGGCCATGGTGCAGAAGGCCAAGATCCTCCTGGTCGATGACCGGCCGGAGAATCTGCTGGCGCTGGAGGCGATCCTCTCCGCGCTCGATCAGACGCTGGTGCGGGCATCGTCCGGGGAGGAAGCGCTCAAAGCGCTGCTGACGGACGACTTCGCGGTCATTCTGCTGGATGTCCAGATGCCCGGCATGGACGGGTTCGAGACGGCCGCGCACATCAAACGGCGTGAGCGGACGCGCGACATCCCGATCATCTTTCTCACAGCCATCAACCACGGCCCGCACCACACCTTCCGGGGTTACGCGGCGGGTGCGGTCGACTACATCTCGAAGCCGTTCGATCCCTGGGTGCTGCGTGCCAAGGTCTCGGTCTTCGTCGACCTCTACATGAAGAACTGCCAGCTCAAGGAACAGGCCGAGCTGCTCAGACTCCAGCTGGCGGGTGCGGGCGACAGCAGGGAGCCGGCCGGTCTGCTCGCCGAACTCTCGGGCCGGCTCGCGGCAGTTGAGGAGCAGGCCGAAGCGCTCTCCAAGCAACTGGACGACGATTCCGCGGATGCCTCCGCGGTGGCAACCGCCGCCCATCTGGAGCGCAAACTCACCGGTCTGCGGCGGGCGCTGGACGCGCTGGGGCCGGGCGCGGGAAGCGGTACGCCCACACTGCCCTCACAGAGCTGAGAGACAGAGCTGAGAGCGGGCCCGCACGGAACCGGGAGTGGCAGAGACCGCGCCTGGGCGTGATCCGGTGAACGGCGTCGGTTTTCCACGGACTTGTGGCGACACGTACGGGTGAAGCGGTAGGCACACGTGTCGACGGCCGTGCACACCGGTAACCTCACCACCATGGCCTCACGTACGTCCGGCAAGGGTTCCCAGGGCACGGCGGGCACCGCAAAGCCGCGCGCCGGCCGTACGACCGGCGCCGCGAAGGCGGCTCCCGCCAAGAAGACGGCGGCGAAGAAGGCGGCATCGCCCGCGAAAAGACCACCGGCCAAGAAAGTGCCCGCCAAGAAGGCCGCCGTGGCGCCCAAAGCCGCGCCGTCCCCCACCGGAGGCGTGTACCGGCTCGTTCGCGCGCTGTGGCTCGGCATGGCCCATGGCGTCGGTGCGATGTTCCGTGGCATAGGGCGTGGTGCGAAGGGACTCGATCCGGCCCATCGCAAGGACGGTCTGGCCCTGTTGCTGCTCGGCCTCGCCCTGGTCGTGGCGGCCGGCACCTGGTCGAATCTGCGCGGTCCGGTGGGCGATCTGATCGAGATGCTCATCACCGGCACCTTCGGCCGGCTCGATCTGCTGGTGCCGGTGCTGCTGGGCGCCATCGCCGTACGGCTGATCCTCTATCCCGAGCGGCCCGAGGCAAACGGACGGATCGTCATCGGGCTCTCCGCGCTGGTCGTCGGAGTGCTCGGACTGGTCCATATCGCCTGTGGTGCTCCCGGGCGCGGTGAGGGCACCGAGGCGATCCAGGACGCGGGCGGGCTGATCGGCTGGGCCGCCTCCAGGCCGCTGATCTTCACCATGAGCGAGGTTCTCGCCGTACCGCTGCTCCTGCTGCTCGCCTTGTTCGGTCTGCTGGTCGTCACCGCCACTCCTGTCAACGCCATTCCGCAGCGGCTACGGCTGCTGGGCACACGGCTGGGCATCCTCTCCTCGGCCGAGGCGCCGGAGCGTACCGACGACGACGAGCGGTACGGGGACGACGATCGCTACGACGACCAGTGGAGCGAAGGACTGCCCGCCGGCGCGCGCCGTACCTCCGGGCGCCGGAGCGGACCGTCCGGCGAGTACGACCCGGACCAGGCGGAGGCGGAGGCGCTCTCCAGACGGCGCAGGCCGCGCCGGTCCTCCGTACAGCCGGCCGTCGAACGTCCGCTGGACGCGGTGGATGTGGCCGCGGCGGCTGCGGCGGCGCTGGACGGCGCGGTGCTCAACGGGATGCCGCCCTCGCCGGTCGTCGCGGACCTCACCCAGGGCGTCTCCGTGGACCGTATGCGCAAGGGCCTCGACGGGCCCGAGGAGCGCCAGGAACGACCGGAGCGCCCTGCGCCTGTACCGACGTCCGTACCGACCGCCCGGGAGCCCGATAAGCGGCCCGCGGGCGCCGCCGTCGCGGATCTCACCAAGCCCGCGCCTGCGATCGACAAACCACTGCCTCCGCGCGCCGAACAGCTCCAGCTCCGCGGCGACATCACCTACGCGCTGCCCTCGCTGGACCTGCTGGAGCGCGGCGGTCCCGGCAAGACGCGCAGCGCCGCCAATGACGCCGTCGTCGCCTCGCTCACCAATGTGTTCATGGAGTTCAAGGTCGACGCGGCCGTCACCGGCTTCACCCGGGGCCCAACCGTCACGCGCTACGAGGTCGAGCTGGGCCCGGCGGTGAAGGTCGAGCGGATCATCGCGCTCACCAAGAACATCGCGTACGCCGTGGCCAGCCCCGACGTCCGGATCATCTCCCCGATCCCCGGCAAGTCCGCGGTCGGTATCGAGATCCCCAACACCGACCGCGAGATGGTCAACCTCGGCGATGTGCTGCGTCTCGCGGACGCCGCCGAGGACGACCATCCGATGCTGGTCGCGCTCGGCAAGGACGTCGAGGGCGGCTATGTGATGGCCAATCTGGCGAAGATGCCACACATGCTGGTCGCGGGCGCGACCGGCTCCGGCAAGTCCTCCTGCATCAACTGTCTGATCACCTCGGTGATGGTCCGGGCGACGCCGGAGGACGTCCGGATGGTCCTGGTCGACCCCAAGCGCGTCGAGCTGACCGCGTACGAGGGCATCCCGCATCTGATCACACCGATCATCACCAATCCCAAGCGTGCCGCCGAGGCGCTCCAGTGGGTCGTACGCGAGATGGATCTGCGCTACGACGACCTCGCCGCCTACGGCTACCGGCACATCGACGACTTCAACCAGGCCGTGCGCGACGGCAAGGCCAAGACGCCGGAGGGCAGCGAACGCGAGCTGTCGCCCTATCCGTATCTGCTGGTCGTCGTGGACGAGCTGGCCGATCTGATGATGGTCGCGCCGCGTGATGTCGAGGACGCCATCGTCCGTATCACCCAGTTGGCCCGTGCCGCCGGAATCCATCTCGTGCTCGCCACCCAGCGGCCCTCGGTCGATGTCGTCACCGGCCTGATCAAGGCGAATGTGCCCTCGCGGCTCGCCTTCGCCACCTCCTCGCTGGCCGACAGCCGGGTCATCCTCGACCAGCCGGGCGCGGAGAAGCTGATCGGCAAGGGCGACGGGCTGTTCCTGCCGATGGGCGCGAACAAACCGGTCCGTATGCAGGGCGCCTTTGTGACCGAGGACGAAGTCGCGGCGGTCGTCCAGCACTGCAAGGATCAGATGGCGCCGGTCTTCCGCGACGATGTCGTGGTCGGGACGGCGAAGAAGAAGGACATCGACGAGGACATCGGCGACGATCTGGATCTGCTCTGCCAGGCCGTCGAGCTGGTGGTCACCACTCAGTTCGGCTCGACCTCGATGCTCCAGCGGAAGCTGCGCGTCGGTTTCGCCAAGGCGGGCCGGCTGATGGATCTGATGGAGTCGAGGAACATCGTCGGGCCGAGCGAGGGCTCCAAGGCGCGCGACGTTCTGGTGAAGGCGGACGAAGTGGATGGAGTGCTCTCCGTGATTCGCGGGGAGCCTCAACCGTAGGAAACGGAATCCCGAGCGAGCCCGAGCGAAGCGGCGCGAGTCCGACCGAGCTTGACCGACTTCTGTCGAGTCCGCCCGGCTTCCGTAGACCCTGACAGAACCCGGGCGAATCCGAAGGCAACCGTTTCCCTTGGGTAAACGTCAAGTTGGGGAGGGAGAGCATCATGTCCCTCTGCCACGCCGTCCGGTCATTCCGATGGCGTACAAAGTGCATCCGCCCGGTTGCCCCACCCTTTCGTACCACCCATAGACTGAACGTCCAGCAGGTGGCTACACGCTCGAAAGGCGCCCCCGTGTCCATCGGCAAATCCCCCGACGGCAGTGCCCCCGACGGCAACTCCCCGGAAGACGACCGGAATCCTCCCGAAGACGACCGGAACTCCCTGGAAGAAGAAGAGAACTTCCTTGAGGACGACCGGAACTCATCTCTATACGATCAGCCGTTGATCGAAGACGATCGGCCCTCGATCGGCCAGACCCTTCAGCAGGCTCGTATCGCCGCCGGGCTGAGCGTCGACGATGTCAGCGGCTCCACCCGCGTGCGCGTCCCCATTGTGCAGGCGATCGAGCAGGACGACTTCTCCCGCTGCGGCGGCGATGTCTATGCCCGTGGCCATATCCGTATGCTCGCCCGCGCGGTGGGGATCGATCCCGAAGCCCTGGTCGAGCAGTTCGACGCCGAGCACGGCGGCCGTCCCGTGCCCACGCCCGCGGCGCCGATGTTCGAGGCGGAGCGGATCCGGCCCGAGCGGCCCCGTCCCAACTGGACCGCCGCCATGGTCGCGGCGATCGTCGCCGTGGTGGGCTTTGTCGGCTTCACGGCGTTCGGCGGGGAGGAGGACGCCGGCAAGGCCAAGCAGGCCGCCGAAGGTCCCAAGCCTCAGAAGAGCAACGTCAAACCCACGCCCAGCAAGCCGGCTCCCAAGCCCGAGCCGTCGGACAGCGCCATCGCGGCGGCGCCGCTCGACAAGGTCACGGTGCGGCTGTCGGCCATAGAGGACAAGAGCTGGATCTCGGCCAAGGCGCACGACGGCAAGCTGCTCTTCGACGGACTCCTCAACAAGGGCGACTCCAAGACCTTCCAGGACGACGAGCAGATCGATCTCATTCTCGGGAACGCCGGAGCGATCGAGCTGTTCGTGAACGGCAAGAAGGTCGAGGACGAGTTCGAGCCGGGACAGGTCGAGCGACTCACATACACGCAGGGCGACCCCGAGGCCGGCTGAGCAACCCTGCACGCCAGGGGCAGGGCCAGGACAAAGTAGTCTTGAGCCCATGCCCGAACGCCGTACCGTCGCCCTTGTCACACTCGGCTGCGCCCGTAACGAGGTGGACTCGGAGGAGCTTGCAGGCCGCTTGGCAGCGGACGGCTGGGAGCTCGTCCAGGACGCCTCGGACGCGGATGTCGCCGTCGTCAACACCTGCGGATTCGTCGAGGCCGCCAAGAAGGACTCCGTCGACGCCCTGCTGGAAGCCAACGATCTCAAGGAGCACGGCAGGACCCAGGCCGTCGTCGCCGTCGGCTGCATGGCCGAGCGGTACGGCAAGGAGCTCGCCGAGGCCCTGCCGGAGGCGGACGGTGTCCTCGGTTTTGACGACTACGCCGATATCTCCGACCGGCTTCAGACCATCCTGAGCGGCGGTGTGCACGCCTCGCACACGCCTCGTGACCGGCGCAAGCTGCTGCCGCTCAGCCCGGTCGAGCGCCAGGGCACGGAGGTCGCGCTGCCCGGTCACGGGCAGACGGCGGCCGAGGTGGTGCCGGCGCCCGAGGATCTGCCCGAAGGGCTCGCTCCGGCCTCCGGGCCGCGTGCGCCCTTGCGGCGGCGCCTGGACCGCAGCCCGGTCGCCTCTGTCAAGCTCGCCTCCGGCTGCGACCGGCGCTGCTCCTTCTGCGCCATCCCGTCGTTCCGAGGATCCTTCATCTCCCGACGCCCCTCCGATGTGCTGGGCGAGACGCGCTGGCTGGCCGAGCAGGGCGTCAAGGAGGTCATGCTCGTCTCCGAGAACAACACCTCGTACGGCAAGGACCTCGGCGACATCCGGCTGCTGGAGACCCTGCTGCCGGAGCTGGCGGCGGTCGACGGGATCGAGCGGGTACGCGTCAGCTATCTCCAGCCCGCCGAGATGCGGCCGGGGCTGATTGATGTTCTGACGTCGACGCCCAAGGTCGCGCCGTACTTCGATCTCTCCTTCCAGCACTCGGCGCCCGATGTGCTGCGCGCGATGCGGCGCTTCGGGGACACCGACCGCTTCCTGGAGCTTCTGGAGACCATCCGCGGCAAGGCGCCGCAGGCCGGAGTGCGATCCAACTTCATCGTCGGCTTCCCAGGGGAGAGCGAGGCGGACTTCGCGGAGCTGGAGCGTTTCCTCACGGGCGCGCGGCTCGATGCCATCGGTGTCTTCGGCTACTCGGACGAGGACGGCACCGAGGCGGCGACGTACGAGAACAAGCTGGACCCGGACGTCGTCGCCGAGCGGCTGGCCCATCTGTCGCGACTGGCCGAGGAACTGACCGCGCAGCGGGCCGAGGAGCGGCTCGGTGAGAGCCTTCAGGTGCTTGTCGAGTCGGTCGGTGGAGAGACCGGCGGCGAAGAGGGCGGTTACGGGGAGGCGGCGGTCGGGCGGGCGGCGCACCAGGCGCCCGAGACCGACGGCCAGGTGATCTTCACTTCGGGCGAGGGACTGCGGCCCGGCCTCATGATCGAGGCGAAGGTGATCGGTACCCAGGGCGTGGATCTGGTGGCCGAGTGCTACGAGCTTCAGGAGCTTTCGGGGCGTCCCGGGGTTGATGCGAGGACTCCGGGCGAGGAGGCGGCCAGATGACCGGAGTCCCGGCGTCCGCGGCCGGGGGTACCGGCGCGAAGCGGGTGGCGGTGGTGGTCGGTCAGGCAAGTCTGTGGAACATCGCCAATATCCTCACCATGGTGCGACTGGTGCTGGTGCCGGCCTTTGTGGTGCTGCTGCTCCAGGAGGGCGGATACGACCCGGTCTGGCGCGCCTGGGCATGGGCCGCCTTCGCCGTCGCCATGATCACGGACATCTTCGACGGCCATCTCGCCCGTACGTACAACCTGGTCACCGACTTCGGGAAGATCGCCGATCCGATCGCGGACAAGGCGATCATGGGAGCGGCGCTGGTCTGTCTCTCCGCGCTCGGCGATCTGCCGTGGTGGGTCACCGGAGTCATTCTCTTCCGTGAACTCGGGATCACACTGATGCGGTTCTGGGTGATCAGACACGGAGTCATCCCGGCCAGTCGTGGCGGCAAGATGAAGACTCTGGCCCAGGGCACGGCGGCGGGGATGTATGTGCTGGCGCTGACCGGGCCGCTGGCGACGCTCCGCTTCTGGGTGATGGTGGTGGCCGTCGTGCTGACGGTGGTCACCGGGCTGGACTATGTGCGACAGGCGGTGGTGCTGCGGCGGCAGGGACTCGCGGCGGAGCGTGCGGCGGCCCGGTCCGCTGAGCCCGGGGCTTCCGGGGCTTCCGGTGAGGGCGAGTCCGCGCGGTGACCGCGGGAGCGCCCGGGACCGGGGCCGAGGCCGGTATCGCGCCGGTGCGGGAGTGCGCCGCGCGGGTGCTGGAGGCCCTGGAGGGGCTCGGCGGGGCGCTGGCGGT
>NZ_FMDK01000345.1 GCF_900091995.1 Streptomyces sp. MnatMP-M17 | reverse complement strand
CCGGCTCGCCGCCGAGCACGAGCCGGCGAGCGTCGTGGCGTATCCACTTGTCTCGCGCGGCGAGCGCTTCCCGTTCCTGGCGGCGGACGCCGAACCGTTCGTACTGGGCCGGCCCACCGACGACGGCGATCGCTATGCCGCGCTGCTCCAGGGCGTGGCGCTCGTGGAACGGCTCTGTCTCGCCTATATCCGCTTTCTGGGCGCGCCGGCCCAGTCGCCGATCGCGTTCACCGGTGGTGCCACGAGCAGCCCGTACTGGAACCAGCTCCGCGCGGATGTCCTCGGGCTGACCGCCACGGTGCCGGAACACACGGACTCGGCGCTCGGGATGGCGGTGCTCGCGGCGCACGGTGTACGGGCGGGCGAGGTACGGGCGGGCGGCGTACAGGCGGGCGGCGAGGCCTCGTTGCTGTCGGCCGTACGAGGCATGATCCGGGTTCGGACGATCCTCGATCCCCGACCACGGATCAGCGCGCGCTTCGCCGGGCCCTTCGTCACACTGGTGGACGCGCTCGAACGACGAGGCTGGCTGCCCTCGGAGACGGCGGCCTATGCGAGGGAGCACGGATGACAGCCTCGCCACTGCGGATACCGGCCGCCACTGCCGTCATCCCCACGTCGCTCTTTCTGGCCCGGCACGGCGAGACCGTCTGGCACGAGGAGAACCGCTACACCGGCATCAGCGACATCGGCCTGACACCACGCGGAATCGAGCAGGCCGACGGGCTCGGTGTCTGGGCGGCCGGCGCCGGACTCGACGCGATCGTGACCTCACCGCTCGCGCGCGCCCGCCGCACCGCCGAGCCCGCCGTCCGCTCCACCGGTCTGGCCGCCGTCGTGGAACCGGACCTGAGGGAGCTGGACTTCGGCGTCGCCGAGGGCCGGACCATCGCCGAACTCGAAGCGTCGTACCCACAGGAGGTCGCGGACTTCCGCCGCGACCCGGTCGCCCATCCACTCCCGGGCGGCGAGAACCCGAAGACCGCCGCCACCCGCGGCGCCACCGCCCTGCTACGCCTGGCCGAGACCCACCAGGGCCGCCGCGTCCTGACCGTCGCGCACAACACCCTGCTCCGGCTGGTGCTGTGCCGACTGCTCGGAATCCCCGAGAGCGAATACCGCCGCGTACTCCCGGGCCTGCGCAACTGCGCGATCACCGAACTGCGGGTGACATCGGGAGAGGTGGCCCTGGTGTCGTACAACGTGCCGACGCCGTAGGGCGTACGGACCGCACGGTCGATACGGTCAGCGGGAGAGCCTGAGGAAGAGCAGCGAGGTGTCCAGCGCGGCTTCCAGATGTGCGCTGCTGCCGGTGGACATCAGGATCGTGACACCGCCCTGGATGGCCGCGACCATCGCGGCGGCGGTGCGTCCGGCGTCGAGGCCGCCCGCGATATGGCCGCTCTGCTGCATCCCGGTGATGCCGACGTGCAGTTCGTACTGCCACCGCTCGACGAGCCGTCCGGTCACCGCCTGCGCGGCGGGCGTGCTACGGCCCAGTTCGGTGATCAGTACGCCCAGCGGGCAGTTCATCCCTTGCTGCTGATAACGGAGTACGACCGCGTCCCGCCAGGCCTGCCACGCGTCCCAGGTGGTCAGCCGGCCGAGGTGCGGCTGCTGGTCCTCCAGTACGCGTTCGGCCTCCCGCTCGGCGACGGCGAGCAGAAGCTGCTCCCTGCCGTCCGGGAAGTAGTGGAAGAGCTGGCCCTTGCTGGTGGCGGTCCTGCGGCAGACGTCGTCCAGTGTGGTGGTCAGGACTCCGCGCTCACGGATCTCGGCCGCGGCGCCGTCGATGATCCGCTGCCGTGTCGCGGCTCCCTTGGCGGTCAGCGCCCTCGCCATGTCGGCTGTCCTTCCGGCTCCCGGAACCCAGGATTCTGGACTTACGGGTCTATTTTAAGCGCGCGACAGTGGGACTGTCGACCGAAGAGAGTTGATGGCTTCCTGGCCTCAGGTGTGGTCGACCGTCAGCGGGCCGAAGCCGATACGGGTGGTCGAGCCGTCGTCAGCCCAGGTCACCTCGATCGTGCTTCCGTCGACGCCCGCTGTACGGACCTTGCTCACCGCCTCGGACAGCGGGGCGGCGTCGGGCTCCGCGGTGAGGCTGGCGAGGGCGGCGAAGAGGGCCGTGCCCTCGGCCTTTGCCGTCAGCCGCGGCACGCGTGCCCAGCGCGTGAACGCCGTGCCTTGCGGTGCCCGTGGTTCGTCCGCCGACTCCCAGCCGTACAGCCCGAGCAGAGCGGACCGTACGCCGTCGCTGCCGCCCGCGCTGTCGCCGGTGCCGGTCGCCCAGCCTGTCTGCCGTACGCGCGCTCCGGGCGGAGCGCCCAACACGCGGTGCACGCGCAGTTCGTACCGGCCTCTGACCACGGTGACGCTCTCGACCCGCAGTCCGGGCACCATGGGCGGGCCCGCCACGAAGACCGGCAGATGCCAGGAGGCTGCCCAGCCCCAGCCGTCGCCGTGTCCGGCACCCAGAGGGCGGATACGGCGACGGACACTGCGGACTCCCGCGATCTCCATGGCGAAATGGTTGTCCGCGATGTTCTCCGGCGAGGTGGGTCCCGTCCTGGTGGAGTAGGCCTGCCGACCGTAGTGCGGATCGTCCTGCGCCGCCGACTCACCTTCATGGGGCCGGACGTTGTCACTGCCGTGGTTGTGCAGCCGTACGATCCCGTCCGCCGCCGTGGAGTGCACCAGCAGCCCCGGCGCGGGCAGGGAGAGTACTCGGTCGGCGCCTTCGCCGGGTGTCGGTTCCTCCGTGGCCGTCCACAGCGGATGGTCCTGGGGCGCGAGCAGCGCGACGAAGGCCTTGGACGCCCAGTAGGGCGAGGCGGGACCCGAGTAGCGCTGAAGCGTGGCGACATGAGGCCCGTGCCAGCCCAGGCTGAGCAGACCGTCCGCGCCGGTGGCGCCGCGGTCGAGGAAGTGACGGAGCGATCCGTTCAGCAGTCGGCGCGAGACACCGGGCGTGAGCGGAGTGTGGCCGGTGACGGCGCCCAGGGCGACCGCCGTGCCGGCCGCGAAGCGGTAGGTGAGCGAGCGGCCGAAGTGGATCGGGGCGCCGTCGGCGCCGAAGAGCAGCGAGAAACTCTCCAGATGCTCGCGCAGCCGTGCGCCGAGGCGGGCGTCCGCCGATTCCGCGGACTCGGCTGATTCCGCCGATTCCGATTCCGCCGATTCCGTACCGGCGAGATGGGCGTCCAGCACCGGATAGAAGTGCAGCGCCCAGCCGTTGTAGTGGTCGAAGGCCCGGCCGTCGCCGTCGGCGTACCAGCCCTGTCCTCGGTACCAGCCCTCCAGCAGACCGAGCGCTCGCTCCCGAGCGCGTGCCGTCTCCGCGTCTCCGCGGCCCACCGACTCCAGGAATCCGGCGACGGTGTACGGGAAGAGATACCAGTTGTTGGGCGCCGGGGTGTGCCGCAGCGCGCCGCGCAGCCATTCCTCGGCGCGGTCCCGCACCTCCGGATCCAGCCGGTCCCAGAGCCAGGCCCTGGTCAGCCGCAGTCCGATGGCGACGGACGCGGACTCGACCATCGGCTGTCCGTGCACATCGTGGCCGAGGATCAGCGGCCAGGACTCGGCGTCGTCCCGGCCGGGCGTACGGGTTCCGGCCGCGAGCCCGTCCGCGTACCGGTCGAGCCAGCCGTGCGGATCGTCGCCGCCCGCGCCCGCGACACGGAGGGCGGCGGCGAGGAACGTACGGGCGTATCCCTCCAGACCGTCCGACCGCACACCGGAGGCGGAGGGCCGGCCGGGCAGGTCGAGCAGGGCGCGGCCCGGAGTGGCCCACTGCCAGGCGGCGTGGAGCAGACCGTCGGCGGTGGCCTCCCAGTGGGCCCGGGTGTAGCCGGTGTACGGGCTCGACGCGCGGTCCTCGTCGGGCAGTTGGAATCCGGGACTCTCGCGTGCCGGGCGGCTCTCGCGCAACGGGCGGCCCTCGCGCAACGGGCGCCCGTGCCGGGGGACTTCCGGCCCTGGGACTGCTGGCCCCGGCACTTCGGCTTCCAGCTCCGGGACTTCGCGAGGTGAGGTCATGCGAGGAAGGCCAGCCTTTCGCGTCGTACGGGATGGGCGAAGCCGTCGCCCGTGGCCCAGCGGGCGGCCTCGCCGACGGCGAGATCGGCCAGCCGTCGCAGCTCATTGCCCTCGGAGCCGGCGAGATGCGGGGTGATGATCGCGTTCTCGCACTCCCACAGCGGATGGTCCGGCGGCAGCTCGTCGGGATCCGTGACATCGAGGACGGCCCGGATCCGGTCCGCCCGGAGCACTTCGATGAGCGCCTCCTGATCGATGACGGCGCCGCGCGCGGTGTTGATGAGGACACCGTCGCGCCGCATCGACAGAAGGAGCTCACGGCTGACGAGACCACGGGTGGCGGGCAGCAGCGGCGTGTGCACGCTCACCGTGTCGCTCAGCGCGAACAGTTCGCCCAGCTCCACCCGCCGGACGCCGAGCGCCGCGGCGTCCTTGTCATCGACGTACGGATCGTGCAGCAGCACCCGCAGATCGTAGGGCCGCAGCAGTTCGATGACACGGCGGCCGATCAGCGAGGCGGACAGAATGCCCACGGTACGGCCGTAGTTGCCCACCTCGGCGACGGTACGCGGCCCGTCCTCGCGACGGCGCGCGGCCCGGTAGTCGCGGGCGCGCTCCAAGGCGCGTTTGCCGGACAGCAGGATCATCGCGACGGTGTACTCCGCCACCGGAAGGGCGTTGGCCGCGGCGGCCGAGGACACCTCGATTCCGCGTTCCCAGCAGGCCTCGGTGATATGGCCGCGTACCGAACCGGCGGTGTGGACGACGGCGCGCAGCCGCGGCGCCGCCGCCAGGACGCCGGTGTCCAGAGGCGGGCAGCCCCAGCCGGTGACGAGGAGTTCGACCTCCGCGAGCGTGGCGCGGGCCCGGTCGGTGGTGAAGTCGTCAAGGGCGGGCGGCGGCGCCAGCTCGCACACGGCGCGCAGGGCTGCCAGGGAGTCGGGGCCAAGGACGGCGTCCGCGACGTCCGGTGCCATGGCGAGCGCGGCGCGCGGCCGTGACCGGCCCTGTGACTGTGGTCGTGGCTGCGGCCTGGCATGTGGCTGTGGCTGTGGCTGTGAGGTCAACGATCTCGGTCTCCCGTGGGTCCGGTCCGTCCGGGACCAAGTATGTCGGCTTGTGGACCAAGACCGGGTTCCGGGCGACCGGGCGCCGGGCAGCGACCCGTACGGATACGAGTGCCGCTCCGGCACCACCGGGACGTATTACTCGCAGGATGTATCACTCATCGGTGCCGGTGCTGGTGCCGACGCCGGTCGGTTCGAAGGGCACGGTGAGGCAGGCGAGCCGTGCTCCCGCCGTTCCCGCCTCGCCGGAGGCCGTCGACGTGTGGTGCTCATGGATGACCACGGAATGCGCGCCGCCCGGCCGGAAGCGCCAGTCGTGCCGGGACTTGGCGGCGCCATGGCCTCCGGCGTCGGTGGTGAAGTCCAGCCAGACCTCGTTCTCGGCGTTCGCGTAGGCGGGATCGATGGACGGCTGGTTCGGGTCCTCGACGTTCTGGTAGTGCGGGCCCGAGGCGTCCGGCGTCCGGCCGCAGGGCTTGGTGTGCACATGCGCGCCGTACATACGGTCCGGGAGCAGACCGCTCACCCTGAACCGGACCGCGATGCCCGTCCCACCGGCCCGCTCGCCGGTGTGCTCTCCCGTGTGCTCGCGGACCTGCTGGACGACGGAGACGCGGGAGCCCACGGGCACCTTCTTCACGTCATATGTCAGCGCGTTCGAAAGCTGGAAGGGGGAGGGCGGCGCGAACCATCCTTCCGCCTTCACCGAGTCGGAGCCGTCCCGCGCGAATGCCGTGGTGGTCGGCATCACGAGCACGGCTGTGACGGCGAGGGCTGCGGACGCCTTGCGATGAGTCCTCACGAGCGGTCTCCTTCGACGGTGATGTTGAGGAGTCCAGGGTGGTGGACGGCGGCGGTCCCGCCGTGTCGCATGGCGAGTCCGCGCCACGCGTTTAAGGCGTTCGGTGCAGTGGAGCGTCCGGTGCGCCGAGGCGTTCGGCGCCGGCGCCGCGGTCAGGGCCAGATTAACTCCGGGGCACATCGCCGGCATTCAGAGAGCATCGATGCCGTCTCCCGGGATTCGATGCGGGCCCGCCCGAGAAGCTTGAGCAGGCCCTCGCGTCCGCCGAGGCGCCGCCCGGCCGGATCCTCCGTGTGGGTGATGGCGCCGCGACCGGCACTCACCGACCGGGACCGCCATGGGCCGACCCGGCCGGCGAGGCGGCCCAGAATCGGCCACGCCGCCCTGCGTCCTTAAGCTGTCGCGGCCGGTAGACCACCCAGGCCGGGGGCCCGCCCGGATGTCTGCTCGGCAGCGGCCGGTTGGGCCCGGAAGAAGCCGGCCAGCTTCTCGGCCGCGGGCCCGACGTACGGCTCCTTGTCGTAGAGGTCGACGTGGCTGGCGCCGTCGATCCAGTGCAGTTCCTTCGGGGCGCGCGCTTTCTGGAACGCCTCCACGCTCATCCAGGAGGTCACCGCCTCGCGCCCGACGATCACGAGGAGCGGGCGCGGCGCGATCAGATGGACGAAGCGGAATCCGGAACGGGCTCGCGGTGGGCGGGCTCCGGTGGCCTCCTGCCGGCGGCCACACATCCACGGTGGCGTCGGGGCGGCCGGGGTACCAGGGAGGGCGCTGCCTATGTACGTCAGTACCAGGCGCGCGGCTGCCCGCCTGCGGACACTGGAGTCATGGAACTCCAGGACAACGCTTCCGGCGGCAACGAACCGGGCGACTTCCTGCGCGCCCGCGCGGATCGGCCGAGCCCGCGCATGACCCGGCAGCGGTCATGTACTAGAGTTATCTCGACATCGAGATATCTGCCGAAGACGTACCGCAGCCGCCACTCGGTAAGGGTTGCCTAACCAAGCCTTACCTTAGCGGATCGGCGAGGGCCGTGGCGGCGTCATGCGGCGGTAGCCGCACATAGAGGTACAGGCGCGGTAGTGCGCGCACATTGATGAAGGAGACTGTCGTGTCGGCGAACAGCTTCGACGCCCGCAGCACGCTGCGCGTGGGCGACGAGTCGTACGAGATCTTCAAGCTGGACAAGGTCGAGGGCTCCGCGCGCCTCCCTTACAGCCTGAAGGTGCTGCTGGAGAACCTGCTCCGCACCGAGGACGGCGCGAACATCACCGCCGACCACATCCGCGCGCTCGGCGGCTGGGACTCCCAGGCGCAGCCGAGCCAGGAGATCCAGTTCACCCCGGCGCGCGTGATCATGCAGGACTTCACCGGTGTGCCCTGTGTCGTGGACCTCGCCACCATGCGTGAGGCCGTGAAGGAGCTGGGCGGTGACCCGGCGAAGATCAATCCGCTGGCGCCCGCCGAGCTGGTCATCGACCACTCCGTCATCGCCGACAAGTTCGGTACGCCCGACTCCTTCGCGCAGAACGTGGAGCTGGAGTACGGCCGTAACAAGGAGCGTTACCAGTTCCTGCGCTGGGGCCAGACCGCGTTCGACGAGTTCAAGGTCGTCCCGCCCGGCACCGGTATCGTCCACCAGGTCAATATCGAGCACCTGGCCCGTACGGTCATGGTCCGTAACGGCCAGGCGTACCCCGACACGCTCGTCGGCACCGACTCGCACACCACCATGGTCAACGGCCTCGGTGTGCTCGGCTGGGGCGTCGGCGGTATCGAGGCCGAGGCCGCGATGCTCGGCCAGCCCGTCTCGATGCTCATCCCGCGCGTCGTCGGCTTCAAGCTGACCGGTGAGCTGCCCGCCGGCACCACCGCCACCGACCTCGTCCTCACGATCACCGAGATGCTGCGCAAGCACGGCGTCGTCGGCAAGTTCGTGGAGTTCTACGGCGAGGGCGTCGCCGCCACCTCCCTCGCCAACCGCGCCACCATCGGCAACATGTCGCCGGAGTTCGGCTCCACCGCCGCGATCTTCCCGATCGACGGCGAGACGCTGAAGTATCTGCGGCTGACCGGCCGCAGCGAGCAGCAGGTCGCGCTCGTGGAGGCGTACGCCAAGGAGCAGGGCCTCTGGCTCGACCCGGCCGCCGAGCCCGACTTCTCCGAGAAGCTGGAGCTGGACCTCGCCACGGTCGTCCCGTCCATCGCGGGCCCGAAGCGTCCTCAGGACCGTATCGTCCTGGCCGAGGCCAAGGAGAAGTTCACCGAGGACGTACGCAACTACGTCTCCGAGGACGAGGAGGCGGGCAAGGAGTCCTTCCCGGCCTCCGACGCTCCTGCCTCCGCCAACGGCGTGCCGACGCGGCCGACGCTCGTCACGGCGCCCGACGGTTCGACGTACGAGATCGACCACGGCGCCGTGGTCGTCGCCGCGATCACCTCCTGCACCAACACCTCGAACCCGTACGTCATGGTCGCTGCCGCGCTGGTGGCCAAGAAGGCGGTCGAGAAGGGCCTGACCCGCAAGCCCTGGGTCAAGACCACTCTCGCGCCCGGCTCGAAGGTCGTCACCGACTACTTCGACAAGGCCGGTCTGACTCCGTATCTCGACAAGGTCGGCTTCAACCTCGTCGGCTACGGCTGCACCACCTGCATCGGCAACTCGGGCCCGCTGCCCGAGGAGGTCTCCAAGGCCGTCAACGAGCACGACCTCGCGGTCACTTCGGTGCTCTCCGGCAACCGCAACTTCGAGGGCCGGATCAACCCCGACGTCAAGATGAACTATCTTGCGTCGCCGCCGCTGGTCGTCGCGTACGCTCTCGCCGGCTCGATGAAGGTGGACATCACCAGGGACGCCCTGGGCATCGACCAGGACGGCAAGCCCGTATATCTCGCGGACATCTGGCCCACCGAGGCCGAGGTCAACGATGTCGTGGCCAATGCCATCGGCGAGGACATGTTCAACAAGTCCTACCAGGACGTCTTCGCGGGCGACGCGCAGTGGCAGGTGTTGCCGATCCCGACCGGCAACACCTTCGAGTGGGACCCGCAGTCCACCTACGTCCGCAAGCCCCCGTACTTCGAGGGCATGACGATGGAGACCAGCCCGGTCGAGGACATCACCGGCGCGCGGGTGCTCGCCAAGCTGGGCGACTCGGTCACCACCGACCACATCTCCCCGGCCGGTGCGATCAAGGCCGACACCCCGGCGGGCACCTACCTCACGGAGCATGGCGTCGAGCGGCGCGACTTCAACTCGTACGGCTCCCGCCGTGGCAACCACGAGGTGATGATCCGCGGCACCTTCGCCAACATCCGGCTGCGCAACCAGATCGCGCCGGGCACCGAGGGCGGCTTCACCCGCGACTTCACCGTCGAGGGCGCCCCGGTCTCCTTCATCTACGACGCCTCCCAGAACTACCAGGCCGCCGGCACTCCGCTGGTCGTCCTGGCGGGCAAGGAGTACGGCTCGGGCTCGTCCCGCGACTGGGCGGCCAAGGGCACCGCGCTGCTGGGCGTGAAGGCCGTCATCGCCGAGTCGTACGAGCGCATCCACCGCTCGAACCTGATCGGCATGGGCGTCCTCCCGCTCCAGTACCCGGAGGGCGCCTCGGCGCAGGCCCTGGGCCTGACGGGCGAGGAGACCTTCTCCTTCACCGGCGTCACCGAACTCAACAACGGCACCACTCCCCGCACGGTCAAGGTCACCACGGACACGGGCGTGGAATTCGACGCGGTCGTCCGCATCGACACCCCGGGCGAGGCGGACTACTACCGCAACGGCGGCATCATGCAGTACGTGCTGCGGAGCCTGATCCGCAAGTAGGCGGCGGCTGCCAGCGGCTGCCGCGGCGGTGGAGGCATGAACTGAGGGCCGTGTTCCGTACGTACCTGTACGGGACACGGCCCTTGCCGTATCCCGCGTTCGTCGGTCGCGACGGCTTCGATGGCGTGAACCTGCCCTCGCGTGATGTTGCTCTATGTAATCAGATGCATATACAATGTGGAGCAGTTGCGCACTCAATCAACCTGAGTGGAGGCAAGGCATGGCACGTGCCTGGGAGGCCGATCCTTCGGCGTTATTCGACCGGCGACTGGGGAAGTCCGCCAAGGAACTGGGAAATTCCACGGAAGACGATGAATGCCCGGATATCTGGCAGCTCGACAACGGTGATATCGCGGTGATCGGCAGAGACCTCACGTCTCACTACGCGCCGCGACTGCCGGAGGGCGTAGCTCTCGCCGCGGACGAGCGGCTGGTCGTCATCCCTGGGAATATGTTGAGCGCCGCGAAGGCAGAGATCCCCGATGCTTGATCTCCGCGCCCCCACTCTTCCGCCGGAGCAGGGCGAGAGGCTTGTGCGAGACGTCTACAGGCGTGACTTCCGGGAACGCAACGCGGCGATCCACGGGCGGGATTCATGGAAACTGGAGCGCCGTCAGTATTTCGAGGAGCAGGGCAGCGCCAGCCGGGACGCATTGACCCGAGGAGACTGGGACGAGGCGCTGCGCCTTATTGAGGCGGACCGGGAGGATCTGGTCGCATCAGCTCGGGACAACATGAAGCGCGCTTCCATTTTCCACCGGCTGCGCGTGGTCGAAACCCCGCTGACCCCGTATCTGCAATGGGAGCTGCATGCGCTGCGGCTCAGGGCGGAATGCGGCGCGAGAATCCGCACGCTCGATGCCGGGACCCTGGAGGCGTCAGAGGCGGACAACCTCTTGCCGGAATTGGTCGTTCTCGGCGGCCGAACGCTCTACGAGATTCTCTACACCGAATCCGGTGTTCCGAACGGCGCGGTTCGCTATACCGATAAGGAGACTGTCCGGCGCTGGGAGAACTACATCAAGGAACTTTACGGGGCAGGTGAGGATGTGGAGAGCTACTTCGCCCGTGAGGTCGCGCACCTTCCCCCGCCGACGATGAACGCGGAGTAGACGATCGACGAGCACAGAAAAGACGAGGGGCGGCTCGGCAGGACGAACAATGACCTGTCGGGTACGTCACGCGATGCCGTCCAGGCGGGCAGCGTGAGAGGAGGAATTCACTTCCACGGACACGGCACGCCGGGAGAGGACGGTTCTCCCGTCCCCACGCCACGGCAACTCCCGGCCGACATACGCGGGTTCGTCAACCGAACGCATGAACTCGACGAGCTCAACGCCGTGCTGGCCGATGAGGACGGTCGTCCGCTGGTCATCTCCGTCTGCGTGATCGCCGGTACCGCCGGCGCGGGAAAGACCTCACTCGCGCTGCGCTGGGCCCATCAGGTCCAGGAGCGCTTTCCGGACGGGCAGCTCTACGTCAATCTGCGCGGCTACGACCCGGGGGAGCCGGTCACGGCTCAGGACGCCCTCCACCGTTTTCTCGGCGCACTGGGCGTACGGCCCGGATCGGTGCCGCGGGATCCCGATTCCGCCGCGGCGCTCTACCGCTCCCTGCTGGCCGGCCGCCGGATGCTGATCGTCCTCGACAACGCGGCCACGGTCGGCCAGGTCCGCCCGCTGCTGCCGGGCAGTGCGGGCTGCCTCGTGGTCGTCACCAGCCGGAGCCGGCTCTCCGGGCTCGCCGTCCGAGACGGGGCACGGCGGCTGACGCTCGGTACCCTGCCGCAGCCCGAGGCGGTCGCTCTGCTGCGTGCCGTCACCGCCGGGTACCGGCCGGAGGACGATCTCGACAAGCTCACGGAGCTGGCCGGGCTCTGCGCCCGGCTGCCGCTGGCCCTGCGGATCGCCGCCGAACGCGCCGCGAGCCGGCCCCATATGCGGCTGGACGACCTGATCGCCGATCTGCGGGACGAGAGCGCCCTGTGGGACGCGCTGAGTACCGGAGACGACGAGGAAGCCGAAGCGGTCCGTACGGTATTCGCCTGGTCCTACCGGGCGCTGCCGGAGCGTGCCGCGCGCCTCTTCCGCCTCCTCGGCCTGCACCCCGGCCCCGAGTTCGGCCTCCATGCCGCGGCGGCCCTCGCCGGACAGACCGTCCCCAAGACCCGGCAGTTGCTCGACTCCCTGGTCGGCGCGCATCTGCTGGAGCAGACCGCGCCCGACCGCTACCAGTTCCACGATCTGCTGCGCGCCTACGCCACCGACCAGGCGCAGAACGAAGAGCCGCTCGGGGAACGGTCGGCCGCGCTCCGCCGCGTACTGGACTGGTATCTGCACACCGCCGACATGGCACAGACCTGGATCAGACCCGCCGAACTCCACCTCATACTCGGTCCGCCGGCGGAAGGTGTGCAGCCACTGTCCTTCGCCGACTACGACGCCGCCGTCGACTGGGCGGAGCGTGAGCACATCAACCTGCTCCAGACTGTCCGCGTCGCGGCCACCGAGGACGACCGGCTTGCCTGGCGACTGGCGGTTGTCCTGGCGAAGGCGCAGTCTCCCTCCGCCCTGGCGGCGGACTGGCTGGCCGTCGGCCGCACAGGTCTGGCGGCAGCACGCCGGTTGGGAGACCGTGGCGCGGAGTTCCGGCTCCTGGGCGAACTCGGCAAGAACTACGCCCAGGTCGACCGCCTCACCGAAAGCCACGAGAGCCACCTTGAGGCATTGGCCATCTCGCGTGAGCTGGGCGATCGGCTCGGCGAGGCCCGCTCGCTCAACCTCATCGGCCTGTTCCATCTCCGTACCCGGCAACTCGCCGACGCCGCCTCGTACTTCGAGCAGGCCCTCACCGTCTTCCGGGAGCAGGACGCCGCCCACTGGGAGGCCACGACGCTCTCGAACCTCGCCAGTACCCACCACCGCGCCGGCCGCCTCTCGGAGGCGTCCGCCGCCGCCCGCCAGGCGCTGGCGGCGCACCGCGCCCTGAGCAATCAGCGAGGCGAAGGCAATGTCCTACGCCTGTTGAGCCATGTGGAGCATGAGCAGGGAGACGAGGAGAAGGCACTCGGTACGGCCCGCGAGGCTCTGGACATTGCGCTCACGTTGCGCGATCACCGGCTGGAGGGCTACTGGCTTCTCACCCTCGGCGACGCTCAACTGGCCAACGGTCAGCCCACCGAGGCGCTCGCCTCCTATCAGCGGTCCGCCACGCTCCATCGGCGCCTCGGGAACCGGAGCCGGGAGGCCATGGCGTGGAACGGTACGGCTCAGGCGTACCGGCATCTCGACCGGCACAAGGAAGCCGCTCACTTCCATCGCCGGGCCGCCGCCGTTCATCGTGCCTTCGGTGACATCTGGGACGAGGCCATGGCTCTGGACGGGCTGGCCGAGGCCCTGGTCATCGACGACCCGGAGGCCGCCCGTACGCACTGGGCGGACGCCCTGGGGCTGCTGGCCGGTTACGACGATCCCCGCGCGGTCGCGGCCCGTGCCCGGATCGAAAGCCGCCGCGCCGAAGCGGACTGAGCCAGAGCCCGGAGAAGAGAAACGAAACGGGCCGCCGGCTCTCCCCGGCGGCCCGTTCCCTCAGGCGTTTTCCAACTACACCCGCTACCTCAGCAGTTCCACCTCCGCCAGCGTCGGCGGGACATCGCTCGAACCGTCGCTCACCAAGCGGTACCTCTCGTACGTCCCCGGCTTGGCGATCGTGAAGGCCCTTGTCTGCTTGTCCCAGGTGAAGGACTGCGCCGATCTCGTGTCCAGCGTCTGCCAGGTCGCGCCGTCATCCGTCGAGCCCTGGAGTGTCCAGCCGCTCGGGGCCTTCGAGGCCGTGGACGACGTCAAGGTGTACTGGACCGCGCGGGTCGCCGATCCGACCGGGAGGTCCAGCGACTCGACCGTTCCCTCCGTACGGGAGGAGTTGTCGAAGAGCGGGCCGGCCGAGGCCGGCAGCGCGTCCGTCCGCGGCGACGGCGCCTTGTCGTCCTGGGTGATCGAGACCGGCGCCGCGTCCTTGCCCGTGCCCCACTTCGACGGCTTCGGGCCCATCGTGAAGTCCAGCGTGCCGCCGGCCGCGATCAGCTCGTGCGGGAGCGCCGTGGAGTTCCAGGGCTTGCCGTTGACCCTGAGGCTCTGGACATAGATGTTCTTGTCGCTGTTCTCCGGAGCCTTGATCACCAGCGTGCGGCCGTTGTCCAGATGGACCTTCGCCTTGGTGAAGAGCGGCGAGCCGATCGCGTACTCCCCGCTGCCCATCACCAGCGGATAGAACCCGAGCGCCGAGAAGAGATACCAGCCCGACTGCTCGCCGTTGTCCTCGTCGCCGTGGTAGCCCTGCCCTATCTCGCTGCCGACGTACAGCCGGCCCAGCACCTCACGGACCTTCTCCTGCGTTTTCCACGGCTGCGAGGCCGCGTTGTACATGTACGTGACATGGTGGGCGACCTGGTTGGAGTGGCCGTACATGCCCATCCGTACGTCGCGCGCCTCCGTCATCTCATGGATCACACCGCCGTACGAGCCGACGAACTCGGGACCGGCCGTCTCGGGCGTCGCGAAGTAGGTGTCCAGCTTCTGTCCGAGGCCTGCGCGCCCGCCGTACAGATTCGCCAGACCGCGCGAGTCCTGCGGTGCGGTGAAGGCGTAGCCCCAGCCGTTCGTTTCGGTGTAGTCGTAGCCCCAGATCCTCGGGTCGTACTGCGCCGAGTCCACCCGCCAGTCGCCCTTGAGATCACGGCCCTGGAAGAAGCCGGCTTCGGTGTCGAAGAGGCTGACATAGTCCTGCGCGCGGTTGCGGAAGTACTCCGACTCCTCCTTGTAGCGCGCCTTCTTGGTCTTCTCGTAGAGCGCCTCGCCCATCTTGGACAGGCCGTAGTCGTTGAGGTAGCCCTCCAGCGACCACGAGAGGCCCTCGTGCGTCTCCGTGGAGGCGTAGCCGAGGAACGGAGAGGTCTCCATGCCCTTGCGGCCCACACCCGAACTGGGCGGCACCACCGTGGCGTTCTTCAGCGCCGCCTCGTACGCCGCCTCCGCGTCGAAGTCGACGCCCTTCACATACGCGTCGGCGAAGGCCACGTCCGAGCTCGTGCCGGTCATCAGGTCCGCGTAGCCCGGCGAGGACCAGCGGGAGATCCAGCCGCCGTCCTTGTACTGCTGGACGAAACCGTCCACCAGCTCGCCCGCCCGCTGCGGAGTGAGGAAGGAGTACGCGGGCCAGGTCGTCCGGTAGGTGTCCCAGAAGCCGTTGTTGACGTACACCTCGCCGTCGACGATCTTCGCGCCCGTCCGCGTCGGCGTGTCCTGGCCCGTCTTCGCCGAGAACGGGCTCGCGTACTGCTGCTTCGGCTGCGACGTCGTACCGGTGTTCTCGAAGCCGGAGTTGGGATACAGATACAGCCGGTAGAGGCTGGAGTAGAGCGTGGTGAGCTGGTCGTGGTTCGCGCCCTCCACCTCCACCCTGCCCAGGATGTCGTCCCAGGCGTCCTGCGCCCGGTCCTCGACCTTCTTGAAGCGGGTGCCTTCGGGGATCTCGTCGGCGAGGTTCTTCTTCGCCTGGTCCACGCTGATCAGTGACGTCGCGATCCGCAGGGTGACGGTACGGTCCTCGCCGGCGTCGAAGCGCAGATAGCCGGTGACATCCGCGCCTCCGCCGCCGGGCAGCTTGCCGCTCGCGGTGACGGGCGCGTCGAAGACGCCGTATACGAAAAGACGCGTGGCGCCGGTCGACAGACCGCTCTTGACATCCGAGAAACCGGTGAAGGAACTCGTCCCCGGATCGAGTGTCAGTCCGCCCGCGTTGGAGATGTTGTCGAAGACCATGCTCGCGTCGGCGCCGGGATAGGTGACCCGGACCATCGCCGCGTGATCGGTCGGCGTCATCTCCGTCTTGAGGCCGTTCTCGAACGTCACACCGTAGTAGTGCGGCTTCGCGATCTCGTTCTCGTGCCGGAATGGCAGGGCGCGCGCCGTACGGGACGCGTTGGGCGTGCCCGGGGCCACCGACGGCATCATCTGGAACGTCTGCCGGTCGCCCATCCAGGGACTCGGCTCATGGCTGGCGCTGAAGGCCTGCACGGTCGGCAGATTGTCGGCGTTGTTGGCCCGGCTGTACTCGTACAGCCAGCTGTTCGAACCGGCGTTGGTCACCGGGGTCCAGAAGTTGAAGCCGTTGGGCACGGCGGTCGCCGGGAAGGTGTTGCCGCGCGAGAAGGATCCGCTGGAGTTGGTGCCGCGCGTGGTGGACGCGTAGTCCGACAGATGCTTGAGCCGCTTCTCGGGCGCCTTCGGGGCCAGGGTGATGTCGTCGATCCAGCCCTGGAAGGTCGCCGGACCCTTGGGGGAGTCGTACGCCACCAGGATCCGGTCGACGGTCTTGCCGGCCGCGACCGGGCCGATGCTCGCGTCGACCTGGTTCCACTGGTTGACGTAGAGGCGCTTGGCGGCGCCCTGGCCCTGAGGAGTGAGCAGTCCGCCGTGCGCGTCGACGGCCTTGAGATCACTCAGATAGGTGCCGTCGGTGAAGGCGAGATCGACGGAGACATTGGTGGCCGGGTAGTTGAGATCCGTCTCCGGGAGGGAGGGATAGATCCGGTAGGAGAGCGCGGTGTCGCGCTCCACGGCCGTGTCGACATCGAAGATCTTGTTGTACGAGTACGCCCGCCCGTCCGGCTGGTGCGTACCCGCGTACTTCAGCGCTCGCGTCCCGGTGAATCCGGCGGCGGCCTTGGCCGTGGGAGAGCCGGACGGGCCGCGGTCGACCTGGGTGCGCATGTCCTGAGGCGGCGGAGTGCTCGTATCGCCGTCGGAGAACTGGACATCGGCGAGCTGAGTGGCGTCGGAGGCGCCGTTGTTGGCCGTGATGTCGAGCCGGTAGTGCTGGTACGCGGTGGTGTTGGCGATGTCGTACGACTTGGTCTGGAAGCGCTCGCCGAAGGTCTCGCCCTTCCGCGTGTCCAGGTCCCGCCACTCCTTGCCGTCCGTGGAGCCCTGGAGCGTCCAGTCCTTGGGATCACGCTCGGCGTGGTCGTTCGCCGAGGTCAGGGCGTAGGTGAGGACCTTGACCGGCTCGTCGAGATCGAACTCCACCCAGGCGGTCCTGGTGAACGCCAGCCACTTGGTGGCCGACTGGACATCGACCAGATTCTCCTTGGTCTCACCGGCGCCGGTGTTCTCGCCGCTGGCGCGCAGCTCCACCACCCGGTCGGTGACATTGCCCGGGATTCCGCTGGTGAAGCCCCCGTCGACACCGGATGCCCGCTTCTCACCGCCAGGGCCCACTTCGACGGTATTGCGCCAGTCCGGCTGTTTTTCGTCCGCCTCGAAGGACGAGCTGAATTCCTTTTCCGCCGGCTCGGGTTGTGCGGGCTGTGCCACGGCGGCGGACTGTGCCGTTACGACGAGCAGCGCGGCGGTCGCCACCAGGGCGGCTGTGTGCCATTGTCTGCGCCGGGGTCCGGTTCTCTGCTCCATACCGAGTCTTTCCTCCTGCGTACCAAGTCGGACAACGTTGTCAAACGAGAGCGCAGGTCCAGTAGGAGCCAAGTGCGGAGTGGTGTCAAGGGTGTTGCCGGGGTGGAACATTTGGAATCGGCCATTCCGATGCGGGCGGAGGTGGTCGAATGAGTACACAACCGCCTCGGATATCCGCGAGGTCTCAACTAGGGAAAGACTGCCGCCCAAACCTGCTTTCGATCTTGCTCCGTCGACGGGAAGTGGACTATACCTGTCGCGTCCGCCCCTGGAGTTTCCCGCAGTGGCGGACAACACGTAGGAGGACAGGGGGCGGTGGGGAGGGCTCTGTCCGCCCCCGGCCGAACGGTCGAGGCCCGTACTCCCGCGATCGACACCTCCGACGAAGACTGACATTCCCGTACAACCCGGCTTTATCTGTACGACCCAGCTTCATTTGACCGCGGTGGCGGGGCCCTTCTCCTCAGGTGAGAAGCACGGGCGACCGGTACACCGCCTGAGTCCTGGAGAAGGCGAGGACTTGAGCATGGGATCCACCTCCGCTCAGCACAACGGGGGCCTCGGCCGTCGTGATGTGATCAAGCGGTCCGCCGCGATCGGTCTGATCACCGTCCCGACGATGAGCTTCCTGGCGTCCTGCGCGAGCAGCGACAGCGGGACCGACAACAAGGTCGAGAAGGGCACGACGTCCGAGAAGAACCCGCTCGGAGTGAACGAGACCGCGTCGCTCGACTTCGTTCTGTTCGACGGCGGTTTCGGCACCGAGTACGCCACGGACGCCGTGGAGCAGTACAAGAAGGCCTTCCCGAAGGCGGAGGTGAAGTTCACCCCGACGCAGAAGATCCAGTCCCAGCTCCAGCCGCGCTTCAACGGCGGCACCCCGCCCGACCTGATCGACAACTCGGGTGCCGAGCAGATGGACATGGGCGTTCTCGTCGGCAAGAAGCAGCTCGCCGATCTGACGCCACTGCTGGACGCGCCGTCCTACGACGACCCGGCCAAGAAGGTCCGTGACACGCTGCGGCCCGGTGTGGTCGAGATGGGCCAGTTCGACGGCGACCCGGTCTGGATCATGTACTACGCCTACACGGTGTACGGCGTCTGGTACTCGCAGACCGCGCTGGACAAGCTCGACGCGGAGTACCCCGAGGACTGGGACGCGATGCTGGCCCTCTGCGCGAAGGCCAAGAAGAAGGGCATCGCGGGCTGGACGTACGCCGGCAAGTATCCGTACTACATCCCGTTCTCGCTCTACCCGTTCATCGGGAAGATCGGCGGGCGTGAGGTCCTCGACGCGATCGACAACCTGGAGCCGAACGCCTGGAAGCACCCGGCCGTCAAGGCCGCCTTCGAGGCGTACTACGAGCTGTTCCAGAAGGGCTACATCCTCCAGGGCACGCCCGGTCTCGACCACATCCAGTCGCAGACCGCGTGGACCGAGGGCAAGGCGCTGTTCATCCCGAACGGCTCCTGGGTGGAGAACGAGGCGGCGAAGACCACGCCGAAGGACTTCGCGATGAAGGTGGCCGCGCCGTCCGGTCTGGACAGCTCGGACAAGCTGCCGTTCGGCACCATCTGGGCCTCCGGCGGCGAGCCGTTCGTCGTCCCGGCGAAGGCCAAGAACCCCGACGGCGGCATGGAGCAGCTCCGCATCATGCTGAGCGAGGCGTCCTCGAAGAACTTCACCTCCAAGGTGAAGTCGCTGACCTCCTTCAACGGCGGCACCGACGGCCTCACGCTGTCCACCGCGCTCCAGTCCGGTGTCGACGCCCTCGCCAAGGCCGGCGACAACGTACTGAACCCGCGGATGCAGGACTGGTACGTCGCCCTCCAGAAGGAGAAGCTCGGTGTGGGCGTGCTCGGCGAGATGATGGCCGGGCGCATGACTCCGGCCGAGGCCATGAACAAGGCCCAGGAGTTCGCCGACGCGGCGGCCAAGGACGACTCCATCAAGCACTACAAGCACCAGTAGGAGCGGCAGCGGCCGGAAGCCCCGCCGGGGCTTCCGGCTCCGGCCCGTCGGCCGCGCGCGGAGTCCGACGGGCTCCCCAAGGCAGCACGGCGGCACCCGCCGGGATTCGGGGTCGGGAGACATGCAACACGGCAAGTACCGGTTCATCGTGGGGTTTCTCATTGTCCCCTTGGCGCTGTACGGACTTTTCGTCGTATGGCCGTTCGTCCAGTCCATCTACTATTCGTTCACGGACTGGACCGGGCTCAGCCCGGACTTCGCGATGGTCGGCTTCGACAACTACACCCGGATGCTCGATGACGAGACCTTCTGGAGTTCTCTCCAGCACAGTCTGACCTTCGCGCTGCTGCTGCCCGTGGTGGTGCTGGGACTGGCGCTGTTCTTCGCGTTCATGCTGAATGTCGGCGGGCGCCACCGTAAGGGATCCGCGATTTCGGGTGTGCGCGGATCCGCCTTCTACAAGATCGTGTATTTCTTTCCGCAGGTGCTGTCCATCGCGATTGTCGCGCTGCTCTTCCAGTTCGCGTACAACCCGAACAGCGGCGCCATCAACTCGGCGCTCGGCGCCGTCGGTCTGGACAGCGTGCAGCCGGAGTGGCTGGGCGATCCGAATCTCGCGCTGTGGTGTGTGATGGCCGTCCTGGTCTGGTCCACCACCGGCTTCTTCGTCGTCCTGTTCTCCGCGGGCATGGCCTCCATCCCCAAGGACTTCTACGAGGCGGCGCTGCTGGACGGCGCGAACCGCTTCACCACCTTCTTCCGCATCACCCTGCCGCTGCTGTGGGACACGGTGCAGTCGGGGTGGGTCTACATGGGCATCCTCGCCCTCGGCGCGGAGTCCTTCGCCGTCGTCCAGATCATGACCGTGGGACCCGGCGGGCCCGCCGATTCCACCAACGTACTGACCTTGCTCGTCTACCAGAAGGCGTTCCGTGACGGTCAGGCGGCCTATGCGACCACGATCGGTGTCGCCCTGCTCATCGTCACGCTGGCCTTCTCCGCCATCGTGATGCGGCTGGGCCGACGTGAGCGGCTGGAGTTCTGATGAAGACCACCGACACCACTCCTCCGGCCGACACCCCGGGCCCGGCCGGCCCGCAGGACGCGGCTCCGGCCGGTACGGTCACGGCGCCGCCGGCCGTGCGCAAGACGGCTCCGCCCGCCGCCAGGGAGTCGAAGAGCGGCGGCGTCCTCAATGTGTTCTCGCACGGCGTGCTCGTCATCTGGGCCGTCCTGGTCGTGATGCCGCTGCTGTGGGCGGTCATGACGTCCTTCAAGGACGACAGGTCCATCTTCACCAAGCCGTGGTCGCTGCCCGACTCGCTGCACTTCGAGAACTGGTCGCGCGCCTGGACCCAGGCGCATATGAGCGACTACTTCCTCAACACCGTGCTGGTGGTGGCCGGTTCACTCGTCGGCACCCTGCTGCTCGGCTCGATGGCCGCGTATGTACTGGCGCGCTTCGAGTTCCCGGGCAACCGCTTCATCTACTACCTGTTCATCGGCGGGATGAGCTTCCCGATCATTCTCGCGCTGGTCCCGCTGTTCTACGTCATGAACAATCTGGGCCTGCTGAACACCATCCACGGTCTGATCCTCGTCTATATCGCCTACTCGCTGCCGTTCACGGTCTTCTTCCTCGTCTCGTTCTTCAGGACGCTGCCGACCTCGGTGGCGGAGGCGGCGATCATCGACGGTGCCTCGCACACCCGGACGTTCTTCCAGGTGATGCTGCCCATGGCCAAGCCCGGTCTGATCAGCGTCGGGATCTTCAACTTCCTGGGTCAGTGGAACCAGTACCTGCTGCCCACGGTGCTCAACACCGACCCGGAGAACAAGGTGCTCTCGCAGGGACTGGTGCAGCTCGCGGTCAGCCAGGGGTACAAGGGCGACTGGTCGGGTCTCTTCGCCGGTCTGGTGATGGCGATGCTGCCGGTGCTCGCCGCGTACATCATCTTCCAGCGCCAGGTGGTGGCCGGTCTGACGGCGGGCGCCCTGAAGTAGACCGCCGGAGATCGCCGAAAGACCGCCAGGCGTCGGCGGTCACGGGACGGCGCAAACCACTCGAACCGCCCGTCGACACTGGTCGGCGGGCGGTTTGTCGTGTTCCGCATTGCTCAAGGTCTTGACGGGGAGCAGCCCGAAAGGCTGAGCTTAGGGTTCACAAGTTGGAGATACGTCGGGGTCTCATTGGCGCGGCCCCGGCCGGCGGCGGCGGTCGTGCCGGCTGCCAAGGGCAGGAGTGGATCAGTCGTGGAGACTCCAGGGTCGCAGTCGTCTCTGCACCGGGCCAACCTCGAACGAGTCGTACGAGCTGTTCGTATGGCCGGTTCGCTCACCCAGGCGGAGATCGCCCGGAGCACGGGACTGTCGGCGGCCACGGTCTCCAATATCGTCCGTGAGCTGAAGGACGGCGGCACGGTCCAGGTCACGCCCACCTCGGCGGGCGGCAGACGGGCCCGCAGCGTCTCGCTCAGCGGGGACGCGGGCACCGTGATCGGGGTCGACTTCGGCCATACACATCTGCGGGTGGCCGTCGGCAATCTCGCCCACCAGGTGCTCGCCGAGGAGTCGGAGCCGCTCGATGTGGACGCCTCGTCCGCCCAGGGATTCGGCCGCGCCGAGGAGCTGGTCGAGCGGCTGATCGAGAGCACCGGTGTCAGCCGCGGCAAGGTGATAGGCGTCGGGCTCGGTGTTCCCGGGCCGATCGACGTGGAGTCGGGCACGCTCGGCTCCACCTCGATCCTGCCGGGCTGGAGCGGAATCAATCCCAGCGACGAGCTGGCCGGCCGTCTCGGTGTGCCGGTGTACGTGGACAACGACGCCAACCTCGGCGCGCTCGGCGAGCTGGTCTGGGGGAGCGGGCGCGGAGTCAGGGACCTGGCGTACATCAAGGTCGCCAGCGGTGTCGGCGCCGGGCTGGTGATAGACGGCCAGATCTACCGCGGCCCGGGCGGTACGGCCGGTGAGATCGGCCACATCACACTCGACGAGTCGGGCCCGGTCTGCCGCTGCGGCAACCGCGGCTGTCTGGAGACCTTCACCGCTGCCCGTTATGTCCTGCCGCTGCTCCAGTCCAGCCACGGCGCCGAACTGACCATGGAGCGCGTCGTCCAGCTCGCCAGGGAAGGCGATCCGGGCTGCCGCCGCGTGGTCGCCGACGTGGGCCGTCATATCGGCAGCGGTGTGGCGAATCTGTGCAACCTCCTGAACCCCAGCCGGGTGGTGCTGGGCGGCGATTTGGCGGAGGCTGGGGAGCTGGTGCTCGGCCCGATACGGGAGTCGGTCTCCCGGTACGCGATCCCCAGCGCGGCACGGCAGCTCTCGGTGCTTCCCGGGGCACTCGGCGGCAGGGCCGAGGTGCTCGGCGCGCTCGCCCTGGTGCTCAGCGAAATGGGCGATTCGACCCTTTTGGAGAGCGTCATTCCGGCCACGGCACCTGCCTTCACTTAGATAACGAATGGCACCGTTGTCATCTCGTTAAGGATTTACTCCTTGACGCCGACCTCGGAGCCGAGTTGACTTCCAGCCACCTCGGCCGCAACGACGCGGCCTCGTCAGGGAGGTTTGTGAAGTGAACGCAATGATGCGTCGTGCTGCCGTGGCCGCCGCCGCCACCGCGATGGCCGTCTCGCTCGCCGCCTGTGGCAGCGCGGCGGAGTCCGGCGACAATGCGGATGCGTCGAAGTCGTCGGACAACAAGGGCCCGATCACGGTCGGCCTGCTCCTGCCGGAGAACGAGACCGCCCGGTACGAGAAGTTCGACAAGCCGCTGTTCGAGAAGAAGGTCAGCGAGCTGACCGACGGCACGGGCAAGGTCGTCTACGCCAACGCCAAGCAGGACGCGACGCTGCAGAACCAGCAGGTCGACACGATGATCACCAACAAGGTCGATGTGCTCGTCGTGGACGCCGTCGACTCCAAGGCCATCGCCAGCTCGGTGCAGAAGGCCAAGGACGCCGGTATACCGGTCGTGGCGTACGACCGTCTGGCCGAGGGACCGATCGACGCCTACACCTCCTTCGACAACGAAGAGGTCGGCCGGGTCCAGGGCAAGGCGCTCCTCGAAGCGCTCGGTGACAAGGCCAAGTCCGGCGACATCGTGATGATCAACGGCGCCGTGACCGACCCGAACGCCGCCCTGTTCAAGAAGGGCGCGCACTCCCAGCTCGACGGCAAGGTGACCATCGGCAAGGAGTACGACACCAAGGAGTGGAAGCCGGAGAACGCCAACGCCAACATGGAAGGCGCCATCGCCGCCCTGGGCAAGGACAAGATCATCGGCGTCTACTCCGCCAATGACGGTATGGCCGGCGGTATCATCACCGCCCTCAAGGGCGCCGGCTTCACCAAGCTCCCGCCGGTCACCGGCCAGGACGCCGAACTCGCCGGTGTGCAGCGCATCGTCGCGGGCGAGCAGTTCATGAGCGTCTACAAGTCCTACCCGGAAGAGGCCTCCGTGGCCGGCGAGATGGCCGTCGCGCTCGCCAAGGGCGAGAAGCTCGACTCCATCGCCAAGTCGACGGTCGACAGCGCCACCACCAAGGGCGTTCCCTCGGTGCTCGTCCCGGTCGTTTCGCTGACCAAGGACAACATCAACGACACGGTCATCAAGGACGGCATCTACACGGTCGCCGAGATCTGCACCGGCGCCTACAAGGCCGACTGTGACGCGATCGGTCTGAAGTAGGTCACCCGGGGACCGTGCGGTCCCCGCCGGGTCCGCCCGGTGACCTGCCCCCGGTGAAGCCTGTCCGGCACCCCGCCCACCCAACAGCCCCGCAGCTCGGGCGGGGTGCCGGATGGAACCACCTCGGCCGCCGTGCCGCACGCCGTGCTCCGGCACCGTGCGGCCGGTCTCTTCCGTTCTCTTCTGCTCGACCTCCGCGCCTCCCCCCGGCGCGGCATCCCCGCCGGTCAGGCGGCGAAGGAGATGGTTCACGTGACCGCTACGCCCGTGCTGGCGTTGCGAGGGGTCTCCAAGCGATTCGGAGCCGTCCAGGCGCTCACCGAAGTAGAGCTTGAGGTCCACTCCGGTGAGGTGGTCGCCCTGGTCGGCGACAACGGTGCCGGGAAATCCACGCTGGTGAAGACCATCGCCGGCGTGCATCCCATCGATGACGGAGTCATCGAGTGGGAAGGCAGGCCCGTCTCGATCGGCAGGCCGCACGACGCCCAGAGCCTGGGCATCGCCACCGTCTACCAGGACCTGGCGCTGTGCGACAACATCGATGTCGTCGGCAACCTCTACCTCGGCCGTGAACTGCGGAGCTGGGGCGTGCTCAACGAGGTCGAGATGGAGCGCCGCTCGCGCGAGCTGCTCACCACCCTGTCGATCCGTATTCCAAGTGTCCGTATCCCGATCGCCTCGCTCTCCGGCGGCCAGCGGCAGACCGTGGCCATCGCCAGGTCCATGCTCGGCGAGCCCAAGCTCGTCATTCTGGACGAGCCGACCGCGGCCCTCGGTGTCGAGCAGACCGCCCAGGTGCTCGACCTGGTCGAGCGGCTGCGCGAGCGCGGTCTCGCCGTGCTGCTCATCAGCCACAACATGGCGGACGTCAAGGCCGTCGCGGACAAGGTGGCCGTGCTCAGGCTCGGCACCAACAACGGCGTCTTCGATGTCGCGTCCACCTCGCAGGAAGAGATCATCGCGGCCATCACCGGAGCCACGGACAACGCCGTGACCCGTCGCGCGTCGCGCACCGTGGAGGTTCAGAAGTGACCACCGAGAACACCTCCCCCTCGCTCGACAAGGCGGCACCGGCCGGCCAGGCACCGGCCCCGGTCGACGCTCCCGCCGCGGCGGACGGCGCGGTCACCGCGGTCGACCCGCGGCTGCTCGTGCGCGAGCAGGGATTCGGCGGCTATATCACCGAGTTCAAGCGCAAGATCCGCGCCGGTGATCTGGGCGCGATACCCGTCGTGCTCGGCCTGATCATCATCTGGGCGATCTTCGGGAGCCTGAACTCCAACTTCCTGACCGCGGAGAACCTCAGCAATATCTCCGTGGCCATGGTCGGCACCGGCATGATCGCCGTCGGAATCGTCTTCGTCCTGCTGCTCGGTGAGATCGACCTCTCGGTCGGCTCGGTCAGCGGTGTCGCGGGCGCGACCTTCGCGGTCCTCAGCGTCACCCACGGCATGGCGGACTGGCTGGCGTTCGTCCTCGCCATCCTCACCGGTACGGCCGCGGGAGCCATCCACGGCTTCTTCTTCGCCCGGATCGGCGTCCCGGCCTTCGCCGTCACCCTGGCCGGTCTGCTCTTCTGGAGTGGCTTCATGCTCCAGCTCCTCGGTGACAGCGGCACCGTCAACCTGAGCGCCGACAGCCTGGTGGCCAAGCTCACCACGTACTACTTCACGGATGTGGCGGCGGCCTACGGTCTCGCCGTGGTCGTGGTGGCGGTCTTCTTCCTGACCTCGTTCTTCGAGAACCGCCGGCGCGAGGCGGCCGGAGTCCCGTCCAGGCCGCTCAGCGAGACCATCCTGCGCTCCGCGCTGCTCGCCGTGGTGGCCTTCGTCGTGGCGGCCCTCTTCAACCAGTACAAGGGCCTGCCGCTGGCGGTGGTGATCTTCCTCGCGGTGCTCGTGATCACCGACTTCGTGCTGCGCCGCACCAGTTACGGACGTAAGGTCTTCGCGCTCGGCGGCAGCGTCGAGGCCTCCCGCCGCGCGGGCATCAATGTCGCGCTGGTCCGTATCTCGATCTTCTCGCTCGCCGGTACGTTCGCTGCGGTCGGCGGTCTCTTCATCGCCTCCAAGATCGCCGCGGCCAACCAGGGAGCGGGCAGCGGCGACCTGCTGATGAACGCCATCGCGGCGGCGGTCATCGGCGGCACCAGCCCCTTCGGCGGCC
>NZ_FMDK01001148.1 GCF_900091995.1 Streptomyces sp. MnatMP-M17 | reverse complement strand
CGGCAGCCGCTGCCGCCCGGTTCGACCTTCAAGCTGGTCGTCGCGGCGGCGGCGCTGGAGGACGGGCTGTACAGCTCGGTCGACGAACCGACCGACAGCCCCGATCCGTACACACTGCCCACCACGACCACCGTCCTGCGGAACGAGAACGGCTCGGCGCCGTGCGAGAACGCCACCATCCGTACCGCCCTCGCGTACTCCTGCAACACCGTCTTCGCGAAGATGGCCGACGAGCTCGGCCAGGAGAAGGTGCGGGCCATGGCGGAGAAGTTCGGTTTCAACGACACCACCCAGGACGTGCCGGTGCGGGCCTCGGAGAGTGTCTATCCGTCCGGCATGGACCGGGCTCAGACGGCGCTGACGGGCATCGGCCAGTTCGATGTGACCGCGACTCCGCTCCAGATGGCCATGGTCTCGTCGGCCCTGGCCAATGACGGGATGCTGGCGGCGCCGCACATGGTGTCGAAGGCGGTGGACGCGAGCGGTGACACCTTGCGGTCGTACCGGGACGGCGACACGACCAGGATCGTCTCCTCGGCCACGGCCGAGCAGTTGCGCAGCGCGATGGTGACGGTGGTCGAGGACGGTACGGGGACGAACGCCAGGATCGACGGCGCCGAGGTGGGCGGCAAGACGGGCACGGCGCAGCACGGCGTGGACAACAGCCGTACGCCGTACGCCTGGTTCACCTCGTACGCGAAGGACCAGGCCACCGGCAAGGAGGTGGCGGTCGCGGTGGTGGTCGAGGACTCGGGCGCGGCGCGCTCGGAGGTCAGCGGCAACGGTCTGGCCGCTCCGATCGCACAGAAGATGATGACGGCGGCCCTGAAGTGACCTCTCGCCCGATCCCCCACTGGCTCACCGCCAGGGGGGATCAGGCGAGGGAATCACGTGCGGGAACCACGTGAGGCCAGCAGCTCCTACGCGCTCTGCGCCGCCGCCTCCTCCGCCGTGATACGCGGCCTGGCGACGGCCATCCGCTGGGCGGTCCGTCCTGCCGGAGCGGACGCCGGGTCCGCCGGGCGCCGGGTGTGCCAGTCCGTCACGGCCTGGTACGCGGCGGCGACCTCCAGCAGCCGGTCCTCCTCGTACGGCTGG
>NZ_FMDK01000148.1 GCF_900091995.1 Streptomyces sp. MnatMP-M17 | reverse complement strand
CGCTCCGGCCTCCCGGTGTGGAGGCCGGAGCGGCCCGTTCCGCCGTTGGGCAGCGCACCCGGTCCATCCGGGACCACCTTGCGCCTGGTCTTCCAGTCGGCGCTGAACCGGCCCACGACACTACATCTGGTGGGTGGCACGGCGAGCGGCCACCAGATGTATGCTCGACCTCGCTGTCGACGCAGGGGAATCCGGTGCGAATCCGGAACTGTCCCGCAACGGTGTGCTGCGGCGTGCTTTGTCGCGCCCAGGAGTCCGAACACCTGCCGACGGCGCGTCCGGTTCGACCGATCCGGGCGCCGAGACGTCCGGGCCTCGCGGATGGGCCGGTGGACGCCGTGCTCCGCGCTGCCCTGGAAAGGGCCGTACGGCTGTGCGCGCCCCCGTATTCCTCGCGACAGGCCCGGAGCCGAGCGAGGGAGAGCACCACGTGACCATCGCGCCAGCCGAACCGGCTTCAGCCGCCACCCGGACCGGGACCTCCGGGCCGGCGGACGGCCCCGGGACGACGGACGGCCCCGGGACCGCTTTGCTGCGGACCTTGACGGAGCTGACCGCCGATCTGCCCGACACCGATCCCGGCAGAGTCGCCGCCGCCGCGCTCCGCGGCCGTAACGCCTCGTCGGACGAGGCCGAGCTGCGCCGGCTCGCCACCGAGGCGGCGGCAGGGCTGATCTCCGAGGACCCGGCGTACTCCCGGCTCGCCGCCCGGCTGCTCACCCGCGCCATCGCCGACGAGGCCGCGGGCCAGGGCGCGGTGTCGTTCTCGGCGTCGGTCGCGACCGGCCACCGCGAGGGCCTGATCGCCGACCGTACGGCCGCGTTCGTCACGCGCCACGCCGGCCGCCTCGACCGGCTGATCGATCCGGCCGCCGACGACCGCTTCGGCTACTTCGGGCTCCGTACGCTCCACAGCCGCTATCTGCTCCGCCATCCGCTGACCCGTCAGGTGATCGAGACTCCGCAGCACTTCCTGCTGCGCGTGGCCTCCGGCCTCGCCGATGACGAGAGCGTGCGCGCGCTGGAGGAGGTCGCCGCGCTGTACCGGCTGATGAGCCGGCTGGAGTATCTGCCGTCCTCGCCGACGCTCTTCAACTCCGGTACGCGCCACCCGCAGATGTCCTCCTGCTATCTGCTGGACTCGCCGCGCGACGAGCTTGACTCCATCTACGACCGCTACCACCAGGTGGCCAGGCTCTCCAAGCACGCGGGCGGAATCGGCCTCTCGTACTCCCGTATCCGCTCGCGCGGTTCACTGATCCGCGGCACCAACGGGCATTCCAACGGCATCGTCCCGTTCCTGCGCACGCTCGACTCCTCGGTGGCGGCGGTCAACCAGGGCGGCCGGCGCAAGGGCGCGGCCTGTGTCTATCTGGAGACCTGGCACGCGGATCTGGAGGAGTTCCTCGAACTGCGCGACAACACCGGTGAGGACGCCCGGCGTACGCACAATCTGAATCTCGCGCACTGGATCCCGGACGAGTTCATGCGCCGCGTCGAGGCGGACGGCGAGTGGTCGCTCTTCTCGCCCGTCGACGTTCCGGAACTGGTCGATCTCTGGGGCGACGAGTTCGACGCGGCGTACCGGGCCGCGGAGGCGGCGGGCCTGGCCCGCAGAAGCCTCCCGGCGCGGGAGCTGTACGGCAGGATGATGCGTACGCTCGCCCAGACCGGCAACGGCTGGATGACCTTCAAGGACGCCTCGAACCGTACGGCCAACCAGACCGCCGAGCCCGGCGCGGTCGTCCACTCCTCCAATCTCTGTACGGAGATCCTGGAGGTGACCGACGACGGCGAGACGGCGGTGTGCAATCTGGGCTCGGTCAATCTGGCGGCGTTCGTGCGGGAGCCGGGCGGGACCGGCGGCGGGACCGGCGGTGAGTCCGGCGGTGAGTCCCACAGCGGGATCGGCGCCGGGATCGATGCCGGGATCGACTGGGAGCGGCTCGACGAGACCGTCCGTACGGCCGTGACCTTCCTCGACCGGGTGGTGGACATCAACTACTACCCGACCGGGCAGGCCGCGAACTCGAACGCGAAATGGCGTCCGGTGGGCCTGGGCGTGATGGGCCTCCAGGATGTCTTCTTCGCGATGCGGCTGCCCTTCGACTCGCCCGAGGCCGCCGCGCTCTCCACCAGGATCGCCGAGCGCATCATGCTCGCCGCGTACGAGGCGTCCTGCGACCTCGCCGAGCGCAACGGCCCGCTGCCCGCCTGGTCCCGTACGCGCGCGGCCCGTGGCGTACTGCACCCGGACCACTACGGCGTCGAGCCGGCCTGGCCGGAGCGCTGGGCCGCACTGCGTGCCCGTATCGCCTCGACCGGGATGCGGAACTCCCTGCTCCTGGCGATCGCGCCGACGGCGACCATCGCCTCGATCGCCGGAGTGTACGAGTGCATCGAGCCGCAGGTCTCCAATCTCTTCAAGCGCGAGACGCTCTCCGGTGAGTTCCTCCAGGTCAATTCGTATCTGGTGGCGGATCTGAAGCGGCTGGGCGTCTGGGACGCGCGCTCGCGCGAGGCGCTGCGCGAGTCCAACGGCTCGGTGGCGGGCTTCGGCTGGATCCCGGCGGAGGTCCGCGATCTGTACCGCACGGCGTGGGAGATCCCGCAGCGCGGACTGATCGACATGGCGGCGGCGCGTACGCCGTACCTGGACCAGAGCCAGTCGCTGAACCTGTTCCTGGAGACGCCGACCATCGGCAAGCTGAGCTCGATGTACGCGTACGCCTGGAAGAAGGGCCTCAAGACGACGTACTACCTGCGCTCGCGCCCGGCGACGAGGATCGCGCGGGCGGCGGGCCACGCTCCCGTCCCCGTACCTGTACAGGCGCCACCGCCGGACGCCGTCGCCTGCTCCCTGGAGAATCCCGAGTCCTGCGAGGCGTGCCAGTGATGACTGCCCGGACGAAGAACCTCCTGGACCCGGGCTTCGAGCTGACGCTCAGGCCCATGCGCTACCCGGACTTCTACGAGCGCTACCGCGACGCGATCAAGAACACCTGGACGGTGGAGGAGGTCGATCTGCACTCCGATGTCGCCGATCTCGCCAAGCTCTCGCCCGCCGAGCGGCACATGATCGGCCGGCTGGTCGCGTTCTTCGCGACGGGCGACTCGATCGTGGCGAACAATCTGGTGCTGACGCTCTACCGGCACATCAACTCGCCCGAGGCCCGGCTCTATCTCTCGCGCCAGCTCTTCGAGGAGGCCGTGCACGTCCAGTTCTATCTGACGCTGCTCGACACCTATCTCCCCGATCCGGCCGACCGCGCGGCGGCCTTCGCGGCGGTGGAGAACATCCCGTCGATCCGTGAGAAGGCGCAGTTCTGCTTCCGCTGGATGGACTCGGTCGAGACGGTCGACCGGCTGGAGTCCCGCTCCGACCGCCGGCGCTTCCTGCTCAATCTGATCTGCTTCGCGGCCTGTATCGAGGGACTGTTCTTCTACGGCGCGTTCGCCTACGTCTACTGGTTCCGCTCCCGCGGCCTGCTGCACGGTCTGGCCACCGGCACCAACTGGGTGTTCCGCGACGAGACGATGCATATGAACTTCGCCTTCGAGGTCGTGGACACGGTCCGCAAGGAGGAGCCGGAGCTGTTCGACGACGACCTCCAGCGGCAGGTCACGGACATGCTGAAGGAGGCCGTGGAGGCGGAGCTGCAATTCGGCCGCGACCTGTGCGGTGAGGGACTGCCGGGCATGAACACCGAGTCGATGCGCGAGTACCTGCGATGCGTCGCCGACCAGCGCCTCCAACGCCTGGGCTTCGCACCGGTGTACGGCGCGCAGAACCCGTTCTCCTTCATGGAACTCCAGGGCGTCCAGGAGCTGACCAACTTCTTCGAACGCCGCCCGTCGGCGTACCAGGTCGCGGTGGAGGGCACGGTCGGCTTCGACGACGACTTCTGACCGCGTCACGCTCGGCCCGGCGGTCCGCCTCGCCCCGGACACAGGCGTCCAGCAGCACGAAGCGGAGGCGCGGCCCCCAACGGTCCCCCGCCCCCCGTACCGCACAATCGGTGCATGGATTTCACGATCAGAGAGGCCGGGCCCGGGGAGTACGAGCGGCTCGGCGAGATCACCGCGCAGGCGTATCTCGGGGACGGTCTGCTGGACTTCGGCGAGAGCGACCCGTATCTGACCACGCTGCGCGACGTGGCCCGCCGAGCGGCCGAGGCGGTGGTCCTGGCCGCCGCGGACGCCGACGGGACGGTGCTGGGCGGGGTCACCTACGTACCGGCCGGCGGGCCGTGGGCGGACATCGCGCGGGACGGCGAGGCCGAGTTCCGGATGCTGGCGGTCGACTCCGCGGCCCGCGGCCGAGGAGTGGGCGAGGCGCTCGTCCGCGCCTGCGTGACACGCGCCCAGCACACGGACGCCCGCGCACGGATCGTCCTGTCGACCCAGCCGGCCATGCACCAGGCCCACCGGATCTACGAACGCCTGGGCTTCGCCAGAACCCCCGAGCGCGACTGGTACCCGTACCCGGGGCTCCCCCTGATCACCTACACACTGGACCTCGACACCGCCACCCCCAAGACGGACTGACCACAACGCCCGGCCTGCGAATGAGCCGGATGTGCCACGAGGTCGTGGCCTTCGTGAGGACGAGTTGGCCCGTCTGTCGAGGCTGCACCGCGTCGCTACCCGCGCGTAGCGCCCGAGCGGGTGTGGAGGGTGCGGGCGACCTTGGGGCCCAGCCAGCGCTTCAGTTTGCGCAAGGGTTCCAGTTGTTCGGCCGCTCTGTCGATGCGGTAGTAGAGCTGGGGCGGGATGTGCGGGAGCAGGGGTGAGTGGCGCTGGCCCAGGAGGGCGAACATATGGGCCGGGGCCAGGTTGATGTAGCGGGGGAGGTTCTCGTACCACTGGGCGCTGTAGCGGGCCGCGCTCTGGACGGGGAGGAGGGCGGACTTGCGTTCGCGTTCGTAGCGGGCGAGGGCGGGACGGAGGTCCGTGTGGGCGCGCAGGGCGTCGGCGAGGGCGATGGCGTCCTCCAGCGCGAGGGTGGTGCCCGCGCCGATCGAGTAGTGCGTGGTGTGCGCGGCGTCGCCGAGCAGGACCAGATTGCCCCGGTACCAGGTCCGGTTGGTGAGCGTACGGAAGTTGAGCCACTGCGCGGCCCCGTCGGTGTGCGACCGGCCGATCAGCCGGTGCCCGTCCAGCGGTCCGGCGAAGAGCCGCTCCAGCAGGGCCAGGCCCTCGGCCTCGCTCGCCCGGTGGAGGCCGAGCCCCTGCCAGGTGGCCGGTGAGCACTCGACGATGCAGGTGCTGTGCTCCGCGCTGAACCCGTAGCCGTAGCACCAGATCCAGCCGTGCTCGGTCTCCACGAAGGCGAAGGTGAAGGAGTCGAAGACCTTGGTGGTGCCGAGCCAGATGTACATGTTCCGGCCGGCCGAGGACTCGGTGCCGAAGTGGTCGGCGTGGCGCTCGCGCAGCCCGCTGCCCACGCCGTCGCAGGCGACGACCAGATCGGCCTCGGGCGGCTCGGCGGCGCCGTCGACCGTGTGCTCGAACTCCAGCCGCACACCGAGCGATCCGGCCCGGTCGGCGAGGAGGTCGAGCAGTCCGCGGCGGCCGATGCCGAAGCCCTCGTCGCCGTGGTGCACGGTCGTACGGTCCCGGACATGCGCGGTCCCGTCGCTCCAGCGGACCGAACTCTCGCTGATGGCGCGCGCGGACTCGGGATCACCGCGGCGGAGCTTCTCGATGAGGCCACCCCAGTAGGTCACGCCCCAGCCGTATGTCGACCCGGCGGGGTTCCGCTCGTAGACGGTGATGTCATGGGACGGGTCCTGCCGCTTCATCAGGATCGAGAAGTACAGGCCGGCGGGCCCGCCCCCGACGCAGGCGACCTTCACACGCACTCCCTCAGTGACGCAAAGTGATGGATTCGCGACGAAGGGTAGCAGTCGAGGTGTGCGGTCGAGTACGTTCGCCGCCCGGCTCCGCGATCCGCTCCCGCTCGGCCCGGCGCAGCTGGCGGTCGATCGCGCGGTCCTTGAGGTACCAGACCACGGACGGCAGGGCGAGCAGAACAAAGAGGGTGATAAGGGCGAGAACCATGAGGAAGATGTCCATGTCCTCACTCTCGCCGTTCCGTCCGAGGAGGAGCAGTGGCAGGACTGTCATCAACCATCGAATTGCTGCCACACTGGATCCATGCTGAACAATGTGGCAGCGGTTCTGCTCGACGGTGTGCACCCCTTCGAACTCGGCGTCGTCTGCGAGGTCTTCGGCCTCGACCGCAGCGACGAGGGCCTGCCCGTCCATGACTTCGCCGTGGTCTCGGCGGAAGGGCCCGTGCTGCGGACCCACGCCGGGTTCACGCTCGGCGGTATGCACGGCCTCGACCGGCTGGAGGAGGCCGATCTGATCGCCGTACCCGCCGGTGACTCCTACGTCAGCCGCACGTATCCACCGGAGCTGCTCGCGGCTCTGCGCCGCGCCGTGGACCGAGGCTCGCGGGTGCTGAGCGTCTGCTCCGGTGTCTTCGTGCTCGCCGCCGCCGGGCTGCTGGACGGCCGCCGGTGCGCGGCCCACTGGCGGCACGCGACGGAGCTGGCCCGTACGTATCCGCGGGCGGTCGTCGAGCCGGATGTGCTGTACGTGGACGAGGGCCCGGTCATCACCTCGGCGGGCACGGCCGCCGGGATCGACGCCTGCCTCCATCTCGTACGGGAGGAGCACGGGCCCGAGGTCGCCAACGCGATCGCCCGCCGCATGGTGGTGCCGCCGCACCGGGACGGCGGGCAGGCCCAGTTCGTCAAGCGCCCGCTGCCCAGGACCCCCTGTGACACGGTCGGCGAGGTCCTCGGGTGGATGGAGCGCCATCTCGACCGTGAGATGACCGTCGAGCAGTTGGCCGCGCGGGCCCATATGTCACCGCGCACCTTCGCCCGCCGCTTCCAGCAGGAGACGGGAACGACTCCGTACCGCTGGCTGCTGCGCCAGCGGGTGCTGCTGGCACAGGAGTTGCTGGAGGCGACGGACGAGACGGTGGACAGCGTGGCGGGACGGTCCGGCTTCGGGAACGCGGCGGGACTGCGCCATCACTTCCTGCGGACGCTCGGGACGACGCCGAACGCGTACCGGCGTACGTTCCGGGGCCCCACGCACGCCGCGTGACGCACGCCGCGTGAGGCCCCGTACCGCTCATGCCCGGACTGCCGGGCTGCCCTCAGATGCCGCAGCTCGGCGCCGACCAGAAGCGGCTCGGCCGGTGGTCGACATGGGCGTGGTCGTTGTGGTCCGGGTAGCCCGGGCCGAGGATCCCGTTGAAGCCGTGGTTGCGGGCGTTCTGGGCCAGGGTGCACAGGGAGTGCGGTCCCGAGCCGAGGTCGGCGGCGTCACCGTAGAGATGGCGGCTGCTCGACGCTCCGCCGACCGAGCTGTTGCAGGCCTGTGAGCGGAAGCCGCTGGTGACCCGGATGGGCTGGTCGCCGAGCGCGTGCCGGAGCGCCTCCAGCTTCCACATCGTGCGCAGGGCGTTCGACTTGGCGGTGGCCGCGTCCACCGCGCCGCCCGCCCAGGTGGTGTTGCAGGTGTTCAGCTCGGCGTAGCTGAAGTGGATCGGCGTGCAGTCGTCGTCCTGGAGGGAGTAGATCTTGCTGAAGGTGGCAGGGCCCGCGACTCCGTCGGCCGCCAGCCCGTACGCCGACTGGAAGCGCGTGACGGCCGCGGCGGTCGCCGGTCCGAACTCACCGTCGATGGCGAGCACGCCACCGCTGCCCGGGTAGCCGGCGACGCGGATCTGGAGCTGGGTGACATCAGCGCCGGAGGTTCCCTGGGAGAGGGTGCGCGACCAGGTGTAACAGCCGTCGGCGTGCGCCGTACCGGCCGTGACGAGCGAACCGGCCCAGGCGAAAGACATGGCCATGACAAAGCTGAGCAGAAGTCTCGCCGTACGTCGGAGCATTGGGTCTCCTCGTGAGAGCGGTGGTCGGGCTGTGATGTACGGAGAGACTGGCGCACGAGTCGACGCGCGTCAACCGGGCTTCCGCAGAACGCGATCGGAGCGGTCGGCGCCCGGCTCATGGGCATCAGACCCGAACTGAGCGCCGCCGTCACGATGTTCCGTACGAAGCCCGGCACCGCGCGCCGGGCTCGCCGGCACCCCGGCGCGCTCGCCGGGGAAGAGGACGAAGGCAGAAGACGAAAGGCAGGGGGCGAAGGGCAGGGCGCCTCAGTCGTTCGGCACGATCTCGTAGCGCGGCGTGTTCTCCGCCATCTGCCGCAGCGCGTCCTTGCGGTCGCGCTTCGAGAGCCGGTCGATGTACAGGCGCCCGTAGAGATGGTCCGTCTCGTGCTGGAGGCAGCGCGCGAAATAGCCCGTGCCGCGCACCTTGATCGGCTTGCCCTGGGCATCCTGGCCGCGCACCACCGCGTAGTCGGGGCGCGCGAGCGACGCGTACGCCGTCGGCACGGACAGGCAGCCCTCGTTGGAGTCGTCCAGATGCCGCTCCTCCGGCGGCAGTTCCTCCAGCACCGGGTTGCAGACGGCGCCGACATGCCGTACGCCGTCGTCGTCCGGGCAGTCGTAGATGAAGACCTTGAGGTCCACCCCGATCTGATTCGCGGCGAGGCCCACGCCCTCGGCCGTGCGCTGGCTCGCGAACATGTCGTCGATCAGCGCGGCGAGCGAGTCGTCGAACTCCGTGACGTCCTGGCACTCCCGGTGCAGCACGGGATTGCCCACGACGGTGATCGGACGGGACGTACCGCGCTCGCGGTGCGCCAGCTCACGCGCCTCGGCGTCCTCCGTGTCCACGACGAACCCGTCCTCCTGCTCCGCCACGGAGGCCCCACTGTCGATCCGCTGGTCCGTCTCCTGCTGCGCCATGTCCGCAGTACGCCTTCCTCGGTGCCCGATGCTGCCCGCACGATCCGCGCGCTGTGCGCGATGTGCCCGTACAGCCTAAGGGCACCTTTCCCCGGACATCGGCGCTCTGTGGACATCCGCCGTCCAAGAGCATCCAAGCCTGTGGACATCCGCGCACCCGCCCACGACGCCGTATCATGCCCGGCCGTATCGCGCCCGGCGCTCCCGGACCGGCTCCCACCAGACTCAGCAGACCTCTTCGAGGTCGCGCCACTCACGCGTGTCCGGGCTGTCGGCGACCCAGCCGTCGAGCAGTCCGCGCACCAGTCCCGGCGGCGCCGCGATCCCGCACTCGCGCTCCGGCGCCCACAGCTCGCCCGCCGTACGGTGGCCCAGCGGTCCCGGATGGCCCGGCTCGCTGTGGTCGTGCGGATCGAGGTGTTCGCCGTCGCCCTCGGCGCTCGGCATCCGGCTCTCCGAACAGGCCCGGCAGAGCAGCCGTACCGAGGACGACCAGTCCTCGGCGGCGAATCCGGCGTCGGCGGCCAGCCGCTCCAGGGCGTCCCTGTCGTCCTCGGTCGCCGCCTCCAGCAGCACCACCCAGGTCGGCACGGGCGAGGGCGCCCACAGCTCGATCTCGTCGAAGACCGGGTACGCGCGGGTGGCGCCGTCCGGGCCCGCGGCCGTCGTGCGCTCGCCGTTCGGTACGCCGTCGTGCAGCACGACCTCGCCCCAGCGACGGCCCGACGAGGGCAGCGGGATCGACAGCACCTCGATCCTGGCCGGGTCGAGCCTGCGGCCCCAGACGACCTCGGCCTCGCCCTCGGGCGAGAGCCGGACGGCCGCGCTGCCGAGCTCCATGCCCTCCGGCTCGCCGTTGGCCTCGACGCTGTGCGGATTGCCGGGCACCTTCAGCCCGTACGCCTGCCAGGCCCGGCGGGCCAGCGGCCAGTCCTGGAGCGCGGTGGCGGCGATCCCGACGTTCCACCAGTCGGGCGCGCCGGTCTCCTTGTCCAGCAGGGCGACGGCGCGCAGCCCGGCGGCGCGCGCCTGCTCCCAGTCGTGCCGGAACTTGTGCAGCAGCGCCAGATTGAACCAGGACTCCGAGAGCCAGGGCTCCAGGTCCGCCGCGCGCGTGAGCAGCGCGCCCGCGTCCTCGTACCGGCCGTCACCGATCAGCGTGAACGCGCGGTCGGTGGCCTGCCGCCACGAGGCGGAGGGCCGATGCCGTACCTTCCCGAAGATCCTCACGATTCCCGCCTGCCGGTCGCTCGGGTCAGTGCCCCCGGACACCTTCTTCTTCGACACCCTCTTCTTCTCTTCGCATCCAACCATGCCCGGTCGGACGCCCGCTCATTACCCATGGGTTACCCGGCCCCACCTGCGGCCGGGCCGCCCCTGGACAGCACACGCGCCAGGGATTCCACCACCTCGGGCTGGTAGTCGTACGCCGTCCCGAGCCGCAGCCGCTCCAGCGCGCTGAGCGGACCGCTCGCACTGGCACATTCCCCGGCCAGGTCGTCGTACGCATTGACGGCGCGGACAATCCGGGCGGGCAGCGGCTGTTCCCGGTACGGATCGGCCTGCCGCTCCACCACCACGGCGACGGCGGCGGGCACTCCGGTCTGACGGACCACCGCGCCGCCGAGCAGGGCGATGCGCCGCTGCTCGGCCACCGGCAGCAGGGCGGTGGCGCCCTCGGGCACGGGATCGACGAGGGAGAGCTGTCCGATGTCGTGCATGAGGGCCGCGTACTCCAGAACGGTCAGTTCGGATCCGGAGAGTCCCAGCTCACGGCCGACGGCGCGGCTCAGCTCGGCGACTCTGCGGGCATGTCCATGAGGCGTGTATCCGGCGATCTCGGTGGCCCGCGCGAGGGAGGCGATCGTCTGCCGGTAGGTCGTCCGTACGGAGGCGTACCGCCGGAAGGAGAGCTGGGTCAGCAGCAGCGGCACACAGAACACCGGCAGCGCCCAGAGTCCCGCGACGCCGACACCGAGCGCGATGACCGCTCCGGTGGCGCACACGGCGGAGCCGATGTGGAGCAGTGCGCGCAACTCGTCGCGGAGCAGAGGGCCGAAGGGATGGCGGGTACGGGCGCGCACCATCAGGGCGGCCAGTACGGCGTCGCAGAGCGCGGTGAGACCGAGCAGCAGAAGCAGCAGCAGCGCGTAGGCGGGACCGGGACCGAACCATTCCCGCAGCTCACCGGCCGCGTAGAGCGGCTGGAAGCAGACCGCGGCGAAGCCCACGGTCAGGACTCGTCTGGCCAAGTGACCGAGTCCAGGGCCGCATCCACGGGCGACATGCGGTACGGCGCCGGTGAGGCCCGCCGCGACGACCACGCCGACGGTCTGGAGCACACCGTGGGTGACCGGCCGTCCGGCGTTCTCACCGAGCAGGGCGTACGCGAGGGCTCCGGCGGCGCCCAGCGGTGCGGGCTCCCGCTCACCGGGCAGCGCGCCCCAGCGGGCCAGCTCTCCGACGGCGATGAGTACGCCGAAGGCGAGGGCGATCCTGGGCTCGGCGAGGCCGTACCAGAGCGCCCGGCCGAGCGCGGCGGCGGTGAGCAGACCGGCGGCGCCGTAGAGCCCGACGAGAGTGAGGGAGACGGTGTGTCCGGCGCCGGGCATCGCGCGCAGAGCGGCGGTCGTGGTCATCTGCGGCCCCGGTGGGAGGTGGGCGCGGTCGCGGAGGGCGCAGAGGGTGCGGAGGGCGTACGGCTGGAAGGGACGTTTCCGCGTGGCTCGGCGGAGGCATCGGGAGCCCGCCCGGCTGCCGAGCCCGTGCCGCCCTGCGTGGGCACCGCGCCCGGTGGAGGCGGTGGCAGCACGTCCTCCTCGTCCGCCGTGACCGCCGTCCGCCAGCCGTGCCGGTCCAGCGCCTTCGCCAGCGCCCGTACCATCTCCGGATCGAACTGCGTACCCGCGCACCGCTCCAGCTCCGCCAGCGCCATGGGCACCGGCCGGCCGCGCCGGTACGACCGCGTCGAGGTCATCGCGTCGAAGGCGTCCGCCACGGCCACCACCCGGGCGAACTCGGGAATCTGCTGCCCGGCCAGACCGTACGGATAGCCCGTGCCGTCGAGCCGCTCATGGTGGTGGAGGATCGCCGTCCGCGCCTCGCCGAGGAAGCCGATGCCGCGCACCATCTCATGCCCGTACTCGGGATGCAGTTCGATCACCCGGCGCTCCTCCGGTGTCAGCGGACCGTCCTTGCGCAGCACGCGCGTCGGGACGCCGAGCTTGCCGACGTCGTGCAGGATCCCGGCGAACCGGAGCATCTCGATCCGGTCCGGCTCCATACCCAGCTCATGGGCGATCAGTACGGAGGCATGCCCGACGCGTTCGCTGTGCCCGCGTGTGTAGGTGTCCTTGATGTCGACCGCCTGGACGAGGGCCCTGATGGTGGCCTGGTGGGCGGCGCGCTCGCGGTGGTACTGGGCGAAGACCCAGCACGAGATGTACATCGGCAGCAGGACGAAGAGCGCGGAGAGCGGCCCGTACGGGCTGCGCCACAGGACCGCCATCATCAGCCCGGCGAGCCCGTGGGCGGCGTGCGGAGCGAGCGAGCGCAGGAACAGACCGCGCCATGCCGTACGCGGCGGAAGCCGCTCGGCGGTGGCGAGGATGCCGCCGTCCAGCACGGCCAGCACGAGGCAGAAGGCGAGAGTCGCCACCGCAGCGGGCAGCAGGACATACGGGAAGTCGGGCCGCGTCAGTCCGTATCCGCCGCCGCCGAGCGCGACGGGACCGCCGAAGAGCATCTGGGCGCGGGCAGCCGCCCAGGTGGCGAGGGAGAGCTGTGCGGCCCGCCAGATCCGCCGGGCGCCTCGGGGACGCCGCTCGATCCGTCCGCACAGCGCGCCGGGCACCGCGACCAGCGCGGCGGCGGAGGGCGGCAGCAGAAAGGCCGCGGCGAGCAGGACAGGGAAGAAGGAACCGGCCGCGACGGGCAGGGCGCCGTTCGGCGAGCGTCCCAGAAAGCGGCAGCGCGCGGGCAGCTCGCAGACGACATAGAGCAGCGCGAGCATGGCGAACGCCGGCCAGGGAGTCTCGGAGCGCGGAGCGGGACGGACACACGCGACGGCGCAGAGCACGGTGCCCAGAATGTACGCGCGCGCCGCACCCGGTATGGCCCTCACGCGTTCTCGCCCCTCCTCGTCCCGGCCCGAACAGACGGTCAGGCTAGCGAGCGGGGCGGCCAAGGGCGGCCGGAGAGCGGCGATTAGCACCTTTGGGTGACAACAGCCGCCATAAGGGCGACATCACACCGATCTTGTGCTCTATGTGCACACACCAGTTCGTTCCATGCGCACAGACGAATCCGTGCGCACAGAGCAGTGCATGGGAGCTGCGTATGGGGCTATGTGGGCCTGTCGAAGCGCCTGTGACGACTCGGCGACGTACTCGGCGTGCGGGGCTTACTCGGCGGCGGCGCCCGGCAGATCCGCGCCCGTACGTGTGGGCACTTCATGCTCCGGTACGGCCTGTCCCGACCTGATCAGATCGATCCGTCCCATGACCTTGGCCCGCAGATCGCTCGGTACGTCGTCCTGTCCGCAGCACCGTTTGACCAGCTTCTTCACGGCCTGCTCAAGGCCGTACTTCTCCAGGCACGGTGAGCACTCCTCGAAGTGCACCTCGAACTTGGTGCAGTCGCTGTCCGGCATCTCGCGGTCGAGGAACTCGTAGAGGTGGTCGAGAACCTCGGCGCAATCCGTCTCATGCGGCTCTCCGCAGCTCATGAGTCCGAACCTTTCCGATCGTCCGACGACTCCCCGACACCCGCCGGGACAAGCCCGCGGTCACGGGCGTAATCCTCCAGCATGCCGCGCAGCTGACGGCGGCCACGGTGCAGTCGTGACATGACCGTACCAATGGGTGTTCCCATGATGTCCGCGATCTCCTTGTAGGCAAAGCCCTCGACATCCGCGAGATACACCGCGATGCGGAACTCCTCGGGAATCGCCTGGAGCGCGGCCTTCACATCGGAGTCCGGAAGGTGGTCGAGCGCCTGCGACTCGGCCGACCGCAGTCCGGTCGACATATGGGACTCGGCGCGCGCGAGCTGCCAGTCCTCGATCTCCTCGGCGGCACTGCGCTGGGGCTCGCGCTGCTTCTTGCGGTACGAGTTGATGAAGGTGTTGGTGAGGATGCGGTACATCCACGCCTTGAGGTTGGTCCCCTCACGGAACTGGTGGAACGAGGCGTACGCCTTGGCGTAGGTCTCCTGTACGAGGTCCTCGGCATCGGCCGGATTACGCGTCATGCGCAGCGCGGCCGAGTACATCTGGTCCAGGAAGCCCAGGGCATCCCGCTCGAAACGGGCATTGCGCTCGGCACCGGTCTCACGGATGTCGCCGTCGTCGGTCCCTGTGTCGGTCCCAGTGACCGGACCCACCTCCTCCAACGCTGTGGTGGGGCCGAATGCGGACCCACTCGAATCGGAGAATAGTCGACCTTGCTGCGGCGGGGCCTGCCGGTCCGCTCCGCCCGCCGTACGGACGGGAGCGGGCTTGGCCGCCG
>NZ_FMDK01001180.1 GCF_900091995.1 Streptomyces sp. MnatMP-M17 | reverse complement strand
CGGCCGCGGTGGCCGTGGCGGCGAGCGTGGCGGCCGTGGCCGCAAGCCGCAGAACCCGGGAGCCGAGGCCCCCAAGGCCGACGCCACCGCTGCTCCGGCCGCTGAGGCGACGACCTCTTCTACCGGTGGAACGGAGGCCTGACCGACATGCTGATCCCCCGTAGGGTCAAGCACCGCAAGCAGCACCACCCCAAGCGCAGCGGTATGTCCAAGGGCGGCACCGCGGTCTCGTTCGGCGAGTACGGCATCCAGGCGCTGACCCCGGCCTATGTGACGAACCGTCAGATCGAGGCCGCTCGTATCGCGATGACCCGTCACATCAAGCGTGGCGGCAAGGTCTGGATCAACATCTACCCGGACCGTCCGCTCACCAAGAAGCCCGCCGAGACCCGTATGGGTTCCGGTAAGGGCTCCCCCGAGTGGTGGATCGCGAACGTCAAGCCCGGCCGGGTGATGTTCGAGCTGTCCTACCCGAACGAGAAGATTGCGCGTGAGGCGCTTACCCGCGCTGCTCACAAGCTTCCGATGAAGTGCCGGATCGTTCGGCGCGAGGCAGGTGAGGCGTGATGGCGGCCGTGACCAAGGCGTCCGAACTGCGCGAGCTGGGCGACGAGGAGCTGGTCAACAAGCTCCGCGAGGCCAAGGAAGAGCTGTTCAATCTCCGCTTCCAGGCGGCGACCGGCCAGCTCGAGAATCACGGGCGGCTGAAGCTCGTCCGTAAGGACATCGCGCGGATCTACACCCTGATGCGTGAGCGCGAGCTGGGCATCGAGACGGTGGAGAGCGCCTGATGACTGAGAACAACGTGACCGAGACCACGACCGACCGCGGATTCCGCAAGACCCGTGAGGGCCTGGTCGTCAGCGACAAGATGGACAAGACCGTCGTCGTCGCTGTCGAGGACCGCGTGAAGCACGCGCTGTACGGCAAGGTCATCCGCCGTACGAACAAGCTCAAGGCGCACGACGAGCAGAACGCCGCCGGCATCGGCGACCGCGTCCTCCTGATGGAGACCCGGCCGCTGTCCGCCACGAAGCGGTGGCGCATCGTCGAGATCCTCGAGAAGGCCAAGTAAACCCCTCCGAGGGGGAGTTCCTCCTCGGAACAGTTCCGCCAGGCTCGGTGGGGGGCC
>NZ_FMDK01000427.1 GCF_900091995.1 Streptomyces sp. MnatMP-M17 | reverse complement strand
CGTAGTCGAGCGCGGCGGCGGGGCCGGTGTCTCGCGTGCGAGACGTCTCGGTGCCGGCGGTGACCGCGCCGTGGATCGCGGCCAGGGCGCGGGCGACGTCCAGGAGCCGGTACGCCTGCGCGCGGCTGATGCCGAACTCCGCCCGGCAGTAGGACTCCCAGCTGCCGTGTCCGAGGGGGAGCCAGACGCGGGCGGCGTGCGCGTCGCGGACCCGGGCCGCGAGGACCGCCACGGAGCGCCGCACGTCGTCCATCGCCTCGCGCAGCCCGACCGTCATCTCCCGGGCCTGGGCGGTCGACAACGGCGTCCGCGCCGGTTCGGCGACGTGCTCCTGGTCCTCGTGCTGCTCGCCCACGAGTCCATCGTCCTCCGGCCCGGCGTGCGGGGCCAGGGCGTGCGGGGGCGGTTCAGTGGGCTTGGAGGACCTGGTTGCGCAGGGCCCGCAGCAGGGTCAGGGCGTCCTGGTTGTCCGCGTCGGTGAAGGCGTGGAGCGCGAGCAGGATGGACCCGCCGATTCGTTTGGCGGTGACGAGGTCGTCGCCGGCGAGGGCGGCCTGGTGGTGCAGGGAGTCGGTCAGGAGGAAGACGATGCGCGCCATGGGATCGCCGTTGAGCTCCGCGACACGCTGGCCGGTCTCGTCGCGGGTCATGGTGGCCTCGATGCCGAACGCGGTGAGCAGGACGCGGTGGAGGGTGTGCTTCCCGTACGCGGCGAGCAGGGCGGCCAGCGGGCGCTCGTGCGCGCCGCCCGCCAGGGCCTCCAGGGCGCCGTCGTTGTTGTGGACAACGGCTTCCAGCGCGGCCAGGGCCCGGAGATGGTCGTCGTTGGTCAGCTCGTCATCCATGGCACCACAGAGTAGGCCGATGCCCGGAGTGCGCCGCGATGGTCGGCGTGACCGGTCAAAGTCGGTGGCAAACGGTCAGGATTGTGGTACAGGACGACGGCCTCACACCCTCACAGAGCTCACAGCGCACCCCGTGTGCCTGGGGTATGGGCTGTGAGGCTCACAATCTCCGAGCCGTCGGGGAGGTCCAGGTGTGGCTTGTGTGGGGCGGGGAGCAGTGGGCGCGGGCCTCCTGGCATCAGTCCGCGGTCACGGAGAACCTTCCTGCGGTTGCGGCACCAGGTGGTGCAGAACTTCCGGGGCCGGCGGGCGGCCTGGGGCAGTGCCTGGGTGCACACCGGGCAGTCGCCGGGCCCGGCGACGGGCGCCAGGCGCTCCAGCAGCTGCCCGGACGCGCTCGGTCTCTTCCTGCGTGCCGAAGTACTGGGCGTCGGCCTGGCCCCGGCAGCCGGTGAGGAGTTCGCCGAACACGCCGCGCAGCTCGGTGAGGTCGCGGCGGCAGGCGCCCGGCAGGGCGAGGTAGTCGTCGACGGGCCAGGTGGTGAGAACCCCGGAGCGGGAGAGGTAGAGGCCGACGGTGTCGATCCGGTAGGTGTCGGCGGCATCGAGCAGCAGGTAGCCGGTCAGCTGCCAGGCGGTGCGCTGGGACATCTCCGCCAGCGGGTGGCGGGCGCTCTTGAAGTCGATCAGGGTTCCGTCGACGACGATGTCCGCGTCGGCGGTGATGCGGGCGCCGGCGAACGTTGGCCCGCTGGCACAGTCCTCGGGCCGGGTACGGGCACGCAGGGCCTCCAGTGGGCCGTGGGCGGCCTTGTGGAGCTGGGCGGTGACATCGGCCACCATGTCGCGGTGCGGGAGCTGGAGCAGCCGGTCGAGGGTGAAGGCGCCGGGGTCCTTGAGGGCGGTCCCGGCGAGCGGGGTGAAGGCAAAGCCGATCGGGGTGCGGGCGAGGACCTGGTACCAGGCCGCGGCGATGAGCATGCGAGCCAGGTCCTCCTCTTCGTCCTGGCCGCGGTCGACCGGAAGGCCCCGGTTGTCGAGGTCCAGGCGCTGCACCGTCTCGGTCAGGCGTACCGCGAGCTCGTTGCCGACGGCGTGCATCCGCAGACCCGCCCCGCGGCCGCTGATCGAGCCGGTGCGCTCGATCCCGATGAGGGAGGCGTCGTCGACCGGCGCGGCCGCGGTGAAGGCCAGGCGCAGCCGCTGGTCGATCGCCGTGCCGACGGTGCCGGGCCTCGGTGGCGACGCCGGGCGGCGGGAGCAGGACGTGGTCGGCGCGGTGCTGGGTGCGGTAGTTGTCGCGCAACGGCCTCGCGCCGGCGGACAGTTCGCGGTCCAGGAACCGGCGCAGCGGGGTGTGGGGGCTTCTCAGCCCGTCGACCAGGGACATGACGGATCACCGCCGTTCATCGGGCGCCCGCCAGGGCGCACAGGGGTCACGGTTCGGACGGTAGGCATCGGGACTGACACGGCGTCACCCGCAGGGAGTAGCTGGAGACAGCCGCGGTCGATGGATTCACCCGATCGAGGGCGGCGCGGCGTCCTTGGTACAGCGCTCATGAAGAGCGGGACGGCACACCGAGCGGGGCGGAATTTCACCCTCACGGTGCTGCTGGAGGGCCGGGCCGTGAAACTCCGCAGCCCCGACCAGCGCTCTGGCCGGAAGACGGCGTGCCGCACCGGGGCCGGCCGACGGTTCGTGCGAGTACCGCCACCGCGGTCCGCCGACTCGCTACGGTCAGCGCATGACCAGTGACGGTGTAGTCGTGGACGAGGCGATCCGCGCGGCGTGGGACTCGTACCGGATCTTGGAAAGGCGCACGTCAGACAAGGAACGCCAGCAGGCGCAGCAGCGTGTCCAGGCCGCGATGGACATCTACGGCCGGGACGAAGTGTCCCGGGGCACGGTCTTCCTGGTGGGCGTGCTGACCGCCCACATCATCGGCCAGCAGGACGGCCCGGAGGAGGACCGCCTCGATCCGCTCAGTGACCTGATCCTGGCCGTGATCCGCAAGCTCCCCAGCTTCGAACTGGCCGACCCCGCCCAGGTACCGATGGTCACCGGCGTCCTCATGGCCGCGGCCATGGGCATGGACACCATGGCCTGGCGCGACCAGTTCGGGAAGATCGCGCCGAAGGAAGCCATGGTGCACAACTTCGTGCTCTGGCTGCTCGCCGACCTCTTCGACAACCTGGTCGAACAGCCCGGAGCCACCGACCTGCTCATGCGGGAGACCTTCAACTCCATGGCGGCAGCCAGTGAGCAGTAGCCGCGCGTTGCCGCCCATGTGAGGCGTGGGGAACATGGCCGTGGCCCGATCATGCCGGGGCGGATTCCAGACGTTGTCCGCGCACCCCAGCGGATCACTGCCCAGTTGGGCAGACTGGCAGGCAAAGAGAGCGGCCTTCATACGCCAACTGGCACTGACCTGGGGGAACTTGTGATCATCCGGCGATTCCTGGACGACGACAGTGAGCTGGCGCAGCACCTCGCCCAGCAGCTCAACACCCCATTGGACTGGCCAGAGGGTGCGGGGCTGACCACCGGGCACGTCGCGAAGATTGCTTCTGCGGCAGCCTGCGACGTCGCGTACAACCAGGCGGCCAACGGTCATCTGATCGACCTCTTCGCAGCCCTCCCCCTGCCGGGCACACCCGACGGCAACGCGTTCTGGGCGGCGCTGGGCAACGCGGGAGGCGATGCCGCTCTGTACATCGACCCCGGCAACATGGGCGGTCCGACCTTCGACCGCCTGGCCAGGGGGAACGAAGCGGGCGTCGCCGACCGGGTGCTCAGCTTCCTGGCCGAACTCGACGACCAGCAGCGCGACGCCGTGACCAAGGTGATCGGTGACGCACTGGCCCACGACACGCTCGTCGCAGGCGGCCGCTACCTCGGGCAGCTGTGGCTGCGCGACGCCGAGACCACCGCCTGGCATGTTCTGCTCACCCAGCGACGGCTGCACGAGACCCAGGACGACCGCAAGCGATTCTTCGAAGCGTGGGGCAACGCCTGAATGCGTGTTTCTAAGCCTCGATGCTTCTTGATCTTGAGACTTCGTTGCCCGCGAGGAGGCGCGTGGCGGCACATGTGACCGATGTGCTGCTGGACTGAGTACGTTTCCCCATGCCACGTTCGAAGCCGCGAGGGAACCGGCTACGGAGGGTTGGAAATGCTGGTGACGGAATTCAGCACGGAGGTTGTGGCGGCGTCGGAGCGGTTCGAACTGTTTACCGAAATCACTGATCGCTTGTACATGATCAACCGGCTACGTAGCAATGATCAAGATGACTTCCGTGCCAGGATGCGAGTTCTGGATTTAGGGGAGTTACAGGTCTCCACCATGCACTTTCCGCATCTGGAAATCACGCGGACCCCGAAGTTGATCCGGCAGTACGATCCCGAGGCTTACCAGATCAACTACTTCCTCCGTCAGGAGGGAGTTCTCTCCACAGGTAGCTGCGATACGGCACTACGTGCCGGAGACTTGGTCTTGATGGACAGCAGCCGTCCCTACCGCGGAGAGGTTCACGCTGTTCTGGACAGTTGGTCACACGTGACTGTGCAATTTTCTCGCCGACTGCTGCCACTGCCGGATAAGACGGTGCAGGCTCTGCTCGGTGCCCCGATCGACGGGCGCAGAGGCATGGGCGGGGCGTTTGCCCGCTGGCTGACCGATCTCAGTGTACGCGCAGACGAGTTCACGTCGGCCGACATCCCCGTCCTCGCCTCGGCCACCTTGGACCTCCTCGGGTCCGTGGTTGCGCGTTGTCTGGATGCCGAGGAAGCGATGAGCCCGGATGCCCGCCGACGGGCCTTAGAGGTACGCATTCACGACTTCATCCAGCAACGGCTCGCCGATCCAGGATTGACCCCCGAAGCCATTGCAGCCGCACACGGCATTTCCACCCGATACCTGTACAAACTCTTCTACGAGCAAGGACTCACGGTGGCTGGCTGGATCCGTGAATGCCGCCTGGAGCGTTGCTGTCGTGATCTCACCGATCCGAGCCTTTCCTCGCGCTCCATCCAGGCCATCGCGAGCCGCTGGGGCTTCATCGACAAGGCTCACTTCAGCAGAGTCTTCCGTGCCGCCTATGGCATTTCCCCCCGGGACTACCGCCACTTGGGCGCGCACAGACACGGCGTGCAGGAACCGTCAACTACCGTGCGCGGACGGTCAACGACACCACTGCCGCCCGGTGGCATGCTCTCGCCAACCATCGACCGGAGTAGCCCGAGCACCTGAAAGGCGGAACATCAGTGACACCTGCAAAGGAGCAGAAGCAGTGGGTGATGGCGTTCGACGCCACCTGCGGCACGTGCACGGCGATCTCCTCAGCCGTGGCCGAGGCGAGCGACGGCAAGCTGGAGGTCCTTCCCCTGACCGACCCCGACGTGCAGGGGTGGCGGCGCCAGAGTATGGGCCTCGACCCTGAGTGGACCCCGACGTTACTCCGCGTCGACGGGCCTGCCGTCCGCGCGTGGACGGGACCCGCCATGACAGTTCCCCTGGTAAGGCGGCTCGGGCCAGGCGCGACAGTCCGGGTTCTGCGCGCTCTGGGCCGTTTGCGCCACGAGGCCAAGCACGGCTCGTCGCAACCCGACAGCAAGTCGATCGGTCGCAAGCAGTTCTTGCAACTGTGCGGCGGGATCGCTGCGGCGGCCACCCTGACGATGATGGGCAAGACGCCTGCCTTCGCACAATCGAGCCAGCCCCAGGCGCAGGCATGGGTCGAGGCCAACAAAGGCAACCTGCCGCGCACCTACACGGAGATAACCAAGCACTCGGAGCCGTACCGCAAGGCGATTCTGCGTGCGCTGCCGCCGCAGGACCGAACACAACTCTGGCTAGACCACTTCGAGCACTACCGCGCAGCACATCCCGACCTGTCGGCCTCTCAGACGCAGGTCATCGACCAGGCTCGCGAGCTGGCACCCAAGCTGCTCCTGTCTGAGGAGGACGTCTCCCAAAAGGTGCGGCGTCTTGAGGACGTGGCGAAGCGTGAGTTCGGCCGTGAGGGAGCCGCCGACCTGCTCGCCCGGCTCGGACCTGCGGACGCCGGGCTCGGACCACTGGCCTACTGCTCGTGCGCGACGGAGAGCGACTACTGCAGCGGCTCTTGCCGACGTGGGGGCTGCACCATCATTCCCTCGGACTGCGGGTTTCTCTACCAGTACGACTGCAACGGTCTGTGTTACTGATCACGCAGCGGGAACTGAGTAGCCACGGGCTGTCGGTAGTCTGAGCAGTACGGCCGGGCTACGACAACGCCCCGACCCCAGCAGCTCGAATGCCGAGGTCGGGGCGTTGTCGTCGGGTGGCTACCCGAGCCAGGTGATGGTGAGGACGGACAGGCGGCGCAGGGGGCGGTTCACCCAGTAGGTGAGGGAGAGCTGGCCGACGGAGACGTGGCGGACGTCCTCGCCTTCGGGGTCGTCGGCGTTCCACCGGCTGAAGCCCCACGGATCGGCCGCCGCGGCGTCCAGGACATCCCACACGGTGTCTTCGACGTGCTCGGGCAGGGTGCCGAGGACCTTCGCCGCCGAGGCGGAGAAGCGGACCGCGTACGGTGGCTGAGCGGTCACCGGCGTCTTCCCCGGAGCTCCGCCATGTCGATGAACCCGCTGTCGTCGTAGCCGGAGGCGACGAATGCGTCGACGGCCGGGGCGGAGGCGAGGCGGCCCTGCCACTCCTGGATGACCTCGTAGAGCCCGCCGAGGGAGAACGTGCGCCGCGATTCCTCGAGCGCTGCCGCCCACTCCCGCTCGAAGGCCGGCACCCACGTGTCGGCACGCCGGTCGGCGCGCAGCTGGGCGAGGAGTTCGGCCGGAGCTCCCGGGGCGGGGGCGTACACCGTGAGGGGTGCGTGGTCGGGCTGCGCGCTCATCGGCTGCTCCTCTTCTTCATGGGAAGGGCGTTGCCGCACACCGTCATGTCGTCGTCCGTGCCCCAGCTGCAGAATCTGCCGTACGGCACGTCGTGGATGGTCAGCGGAATCAGCCGGCCCAGCCCCTCACCATGTTCGGGGCACAGCAGCACGTCGGCCAGGTCAGGGTGCTTGTAGGCCGCGATGTCGGCCTGAAGAGGGCCGTGGTCGGGGCGTGCGCTCATCGGCTGGTCCTTCTGGCGGGTCGTCAACTCACAGTACGCGTGCTGGGCGGCCGTGGATGCGGACATGCGTTGATCTCGTTCTACCTCGTACGCAGGGCGCGGGTGATGGCCTGGGCGTGCTGGCGCAGCGGCTGGTCCTGCTTGTCCCAGGTGGCGGCCACGTAGTTGAGGAGTTCGGCCGTCGCCCGTTCCGAGTCGCTCGGGTCGCTGGTCAGCAGCCGGTCGGCGGCGTAGGCGACGTCGGCGGCCGGGGTGGAGTGCTCCTGGTCGTCGACGGGGCGGTAGCCGGCGGTCAGCGTGAGGGTGTACTCGTTGCCGGTGCGGGTGAGCGCGGTGATGGTGTTGAGGTTGAGCGGCCCGAAGGACGGCTGTTCGAGGGCGGCACGGATGAAGTGCCGGTGGTTGCCGATCGCGGCGACCACGGCGTCCCAGGCGTAGGCCACCCGCTCACCGTCGGGGTCCGGCTCCACGGTGGCGAGGGACAGCTCGAAGCTGGTGCCGTAGGCGTCGCGGAACCAGACCGTCTCGTCGCCGGGCGCGGCCGGGGCGACGAAGGTGATGTGCGGGCTGGAGCGCAGCGCGTCGGCGATGCGGACAGCATCGTGGTCTGCATCGAGCAGGGGGCTCTTATCGCGGTCGATGGGCGGGATGAGACTGAGCACTTCATCTGGCGGATGAGCCCTTGAGTTGGCGGGTCTTTAGCCTCGCGCTTTCATGAAGTGGGGTGTCCGGCAGGCGGTCAGGAAAGCAGAAAGTGCC
>NZ_FMDK01000258.1 GCF_900091995.1 Streptomyces sp. MnatMP-M17 | reverse complement strand
ACCAGCCGCTCCCGCGGCGGGCACTCCCTCACCCAGCCTGATCCAAACGAAAGACCCTAGAACCGGGCCGTCCTGGAAGGGGCCGTCCTCCGTCTTTCGGCCCACTAGGCTGAGTGATGTAGCTCGCACGCAATACCCCGGGAGGGATCGCACGATGGCCGATGCGGCGGACAAGGAACGTCAGAAGGAAGAGCTGTACGCCCTGGACATCTCCGGTGTGGAGTGGCTCGGCGCGCCCGGGACGAGTCCGGACGAGGAGCGGGTGGAGATCGCGTATCTGCCGGAAGGCGCCGTCGCGATGCGGTCGTCGCAGGATCCGGAAACGGTGCTGCGGTATACGAAGGCGGAGTGGGACGCGTTCGTCCTGGGCGCCCGGGACGGGGAGTTCGACCTCAAGTAACGGCGGACTCGGGCAACGAAGAACTCAAGCAACGGCGAAGGGGGTGTCCGCGCGGCGGACACCCCCTTCGGTACGTACGGCGGATCAGCCCATCTGCATACGGAACCGGGCCGCGTTGCCACGGTCGGTGTCCTGATAGCCGATGACCGACTCGTCGAGCAACTGGGCGAGACGGGCCAGGTCCTGGTTCATCCCGGACATGTCGCGGGTGAGGCGGTCCTGGCTCTCGCGGTAGGCGACCTTGGCCTCACCTTCCCAGTTCTCGGCGACGGCCCTGACCTTGGCCATCAGATCTTCGAGTTCCTGGTTGAGCTGAGTGGCGGTCAGCCGGACGTCTCCGGCCGCCTGGGTCACCGTGTCGTAATTGACGGCAGTCGTCATGTCATGCTCCTCAAGACGGAATTCGGCGGGAGGTGGCGGAGGGCGGCTCAGGCCATCCCGAGAATGGCGCTCTGGCCCTGGGAGGAGTCGTCCATCCGCCGGAAGGACGCGATGCGGTCCTCTTCCTGCTGGGTGAAACCGTCGGCGCTCATCCGCATGATCTCTTCGAGCTTGACCAGCTCGACGCGCATGTTCCGCAGGCGCTGGTTCAGATCGTTCTGCACCCGGTCGTACTCCTTGCTGGCCGCGCCCTGCCAGCCCGCCTGGATACGGTCCACCACACCGTTGAGGGAGGTGATACGCGACTGAAGCTCGTCGTGGAAGCCCTGGATCTTGTTGGCGAGATCAATTTGATCTCCACTGGTGACATTCAGATCCTTCGACATCTTGCCCCTTCTTCCTGTCTTCCTGCGATGCGCCATGAGAATCCGCGCGATGGACGGGAAGCACCTCGATGCCGCCCCCGTGTGGAACCGGCGGTCACCCGCACAATCCCGCCGTTCACTTTAGCTACTCGGTACGACAGTTCCAACTGCAAAGTCAGTCATGGGGAGTTGATGCACGTACGGCCCGCCCGGCGGCTTTCGCACGGGTGTCACGGACCACCGTGGCCGCACCCGCGACAACCGCGACCAGCACCGCCGCGATCCCGAGGGCATAGGTCGCATGGCGTTCGGTGCGCTCCTGGGCGGTCTCCGACATCGCCAGATACGCGGGCTCGGGCGCGGGCGGTTCGGGCGGTCCCGGGTCGGGGCTCGGGGACTCGGGCGCGCGGTCGTCCTCGCTCAGCGCGCGGACCGGATCGACCACTCCCCAGCCGACGAAGGCGTCATGGCCGTTGATGCTGCGCTCGGCGGTCTGCTCGATCTGGGCGATGATCTGGTGCGCCGTCCAGTCCGGGTGCTCGGCGCGCAGCAGGGCGGCGACTCCGGCGACATACGGCGCCGAGAAACTGGTGCCGTTGTCGACGCACTGGCCGTTGCCGGGGACGGTCGAGACCATGTCCACGCCCGGCGCGGCCACGCCCACGAACTCGCCGGACTGCGAGAAGGCCGCGCGCTCGTTGTTACGGTCGGAGGAGGCGACGGCGAGGACACCCTCGAAGGCCGCCGGATAGGTGTTCTTCTGCCGGCCGTCGAGGCCGTCGTTGCCCGCGGAGGCGACGACGACGATCTCCGCCTCGACGGCACGCGCCACGGCTCGGCCGAGGTCGGAGTCGGGGCCGAGAGGCTTGGTGGTGTCCTGGGAGATGTTGATGACATCGGCGCCCTTGTCGATGGCATGGCCGATCGCGGCGGCCATGGTCGACTGGTCGCCGCTGTTCTGCTCGTCGTTCTGGCGGATCGGGATGATCGTGGCCTCGGGAGCGAGCCCTACGAAGCCGGTGCCCGCGCGTGGGCGCGCGGCGATGATTCCCGCGACCTTGGTGCCATGGCCGACACGGTCGTCCGTGCCGTCGGCCGGTGAGCCCTTCTCCATCTTCTTGGCCAGGAACTCCGTGCCCAAGGAGGTGTCGACGGCCGACTTGAGCTGCGGGTTGGCGTTGTCAACTCCGGTGTCGATGACGGCCACCCGTACTCCCTTGCCCTTGGTGTCCGCCCACAGCTCGTCGAGCATCACCCGCTGGAGGGCCCACGGAGTACCCGCGATCTGCGTCTTCATCGGGAAGCTGCACTCGCCGCTGCCGTCGGTACGGAGGTTCCCGGGCCGCCCGCCGGGCCGCTCACCGGCGTATGCCGCCGGAGGCAGGGCCGACAGACCGGTGAGGGCCATGGCGGCGGTCAGCAGGGCGGTCCTGCGGCGCGCGTACGGCATCGCCCGTACTCCCCTCATGAGCAGCGCTCCTCTCATGAGCCCTGAGGCTGACGGGCGCTGTTGGTGTCGAGCCGCGGGCCCTTGGACAGGAACTCCGACCAGGCGATGGGGACCAGGCTCGGAGTGACCTCCTCGTAGCCGAGCCGGATCTGTGCCTGGCTGGGCTCGGGCCTGCCGTCCTGCTGCTCCTGCTGACCGCCGGTGCCGATGTCGGAGCGGGCCGCGTCGCTGTCGCCGTTCGCCTGTACCGCGTACCGCAGTCCGGTGTCGGTCACCAGGAAGAGCGATCCGTCGGGACGGGTCTGCTGTCCCTGGACCTGCGTGTAGAGCAGACCACTGCCGGGAGTGACATAGGTGCTGGTGCCTCCGGCGGTGATGTCCGCCGGATACGAGGGCCCGGCCCAGGTGGACAGGGCCGTACCGCCCTTGTCGTCAACCTTGCGCAGCACACTGCACACGGTGTCCCGGGCGCCCTCGCCGCCGACCGCGTTGACCTGCGTGGCCTTCTGCTCGGGCCAGCGGTACTCGGAGGCGAAGAACGCGGACTCGGGAGTGAACGAGGCCGCGTCGACCGTCACGGCCTCTCCGGCCATGTCCAGTTCGTCGGTCTGCGGAGAGTTGATCAGCAGCCAGGCGGTGAAGGCGGTGACCGGCTGGATCCTTCCCGGCAGGACGACATAGTGCTGCGCGCCCGCGCCGGTCTGGGCGCGCAGGACCATGCCGACGCGGTCCTGCGTCCCGGTGAGGCCGCCGCCGACCCCCGCGTCGGCGGCGACCGTGTCGGTGATCTCCGGGAACTCGACCGGGCTGCCGGTGTGGAGCGTGGCGAGCCAGTCGTCGGTGACGGGCTGCGGCGCGCGGCTGCCGACGAGAGCGCGGGTGAGATTGTCGCTGGCCGACTCACGGAGCTGGTACTTGGTGCCAGTCGCGTCCACCAGGAAGCGCGCCTTGTCCTTCTGGCCCTGGACGTACAGCACCTGACCGCCCGTCAACTTGCGCTGTCCCTCCGTCCTGGAGAAGTCGCGCTCCGCGAGGATGAACGCGGCCTTCTGGACGCTCGCGCCGTCGCCGCCGCCCGGCTGCTCGCAGACCGCCCACCGCTTGGCCTTCGCGGCCTCCGTGTCGGACGGCAGCCGGTCCGGCGCGTACGGAATGCCGAGGACCGGACCGCGCGGAGGCCTGCCCGCGTCCAGGATCTTGTCGGGCACCTGGATGACCTTGCTCTGCTGCGGAGTGAGCAGCAGCCGGGCCGAGGCGAGATTGAGCACCGGATGGAGCAGGGTCTGGCTCTTCTTGTCCTTGCCCGGAGTGTTCAGTACGACATAGCGGGTGGTGGAGTCCTTGCCGACGATCACATTGGTGTTCGGCTTGGCCCAGTCCTTGGGAGCGGACGGTTTGAACATGCCCCAGGCGCCGAATCCGGCCAGGATGAGCGCGCCGACGATCACCCCAGGGACCACGGCACGCAGCGGTCTGGGAGCGCCCTCCTCCGTACCGGTGGGCGAAGGTTGGAGAAATGCGGCCACCGTGCGTTTCTTCGCGAAGGTGTACGCGTTCAGCTCGTCCCGCCGTGATGCCATGAGTCCCCATCGGTGAAAAAGGCGAGGTCTCTCCCAGAGGCGGTACCCAGGCCTGGACCTGGTCGGCGTGTCCCCCGGGCCCTGCCTGACTGTCGGACCGGCCCCCTACTATGCCTTGTAGGCCGGGCGCGTATGCGGGGCGGGTAGGGTGATTCAGCCGTCAACGCCCTGGCCGGCCAGGGTGATCGGGACAATCTGGGGGGTTTCTCCATCATGGCTTCCGCGACGCAGACACGGCCCGCGGCGGCGGGGCCGTCCTCCGCCGCCTCCCGGGCTCCGGCGGCGTCCGGACCGAGGGCGGGCGGCCGTCCCGGTCCGTTCCGAATGCAACAACTCGTGCTGATCGAGGTCGCCGCCGCCCTGCTGCTGGTGGCCTGGGTGATCGATCCGCTGCTGCTGATGCCGGCCGGTGTGATCGCCGCGCTGCTGGTGCTGCTGGCGCTGGTCCGCAGACACCGGCGCTCGCTGCCCGAGTGGCTGTCGACGATCGTCGCGCTGCGGGCACGCACGCGCAGGGCCGCCTCGATGGTACTCCCGCCCGGTACGGAACCGGGGCTCGCGCCCGCCGTCGAGTGCGATCCCGCGCTGCGGACGTACTCGTACAGCGACCGTGACCGGCGCCCGGTCGGGATGATCGGCGACGGCACGTTCCTGACGGCCGTGCTCCAGATCGAGTCTCAGGCCACCGCGCTGCGCCCCGACCGCTCGTCCCGTCCGCTGCCCGTCTCGCTCGTACGGGACGTGCTCGATGTGGACGGCATCCGGCTGGAGTCGGCGCAGATCGTCCAGCACACCCAGCCCGCACCGGCCCCGCATCTGCCGGAGCAGTCGGTGGCCGCGCGCAACTACGCGCCGCTCCAGGCGCAGACCGGCTCGCCCGCCATCCGGATCACCTGGATCGCGCTCAAGCTCGATCCCGAGCTCTGCCCGGAGGCGATCACGGCGCGCGGCGGCGGTCTGGCGGGTGCCCAGAAGTGTGTGGTGCGGGCGGCGGACCAGTTGGCGAGCCGGCTGACCGGCGCCGGATTCCGGGCGACGGTGCTGACGGAGCAGGAGCTGACCGCGGCCGTCGCCATCTCGTCCTGCGCCAATCCGCTGGCCATCGCCCAGGCGGGCCGTACGGACACTCCGGGCCGGCGTACGAAGGAGACGGCGCGCACCTGGCGCTGCGACGACCGCAGGCATACGACGTACTGGGTGGGCCGCTGGCCGCAGTTGGGCGGCGGCGGAGCCTCGATGCCGCAGCTCGTCGCGCTGCTGACCTCGATCCCGGCCCTGGCCACCACCTTCAGTCTGACGCTGGGCCGCGGTGAGCGGCAGGGCGTGATGCTCAGCGGGCACATACGGATCACCGGCCGCAGCGACGACGAGCTGGTGACCGCCCGTCATGAGCTGGAGCGCGCGGCCCGCGGGGTGAAGACAGGGCTGGTACGACTGGACCGCGAGCAGCTTCCCGCGATGCTCGCCACGCTGCCGCTCGGGGGTACTCGCTGATGTCCGTACCGTCACACACCGCTCCGGCGGGTCCTACTCCGGCGGGTCCCGCTCCCACGCGCGGCGCGGCCAGGAGCGGCGGCCGGCCGCGGATCGGCTTCGGGCTGATCGGGCCCCGGCGTGAGCGCCATGCCCTCTCGGCCGACCAGTTGGAGGCGTTCGCCCTGCCGGTCGGTGACGACGGCATGGTGATAGGCGTCGATCCGGGGAACAGACCGGCGGTGCTCGGTATCAACCGGCCCACGCCGTACGACATCACACTGATCGGCGGGCTGTGGACGGCGCAGGTGCTGGTGCTGCGCGCGGCGGCGACGGGCGCGCGGATCGCCGTCGAGACGGGCCGGGCGCAGGCCTGGACGGCGCTGGCGCAGGCGGCGGGCGGCGGGCAGCCGGGGGGG
>NZ_FMDK01000246.1 GCF_900091995.1 Streptomyces sp. MnatMP-M17 | reverse complement strand
CTGGTCCGCTGGTCCGCCTGGGGCGGGCCGCTGCTGGTGGCGGCGGTGGCGGGAGTGCTGCGCTTCTGGCACCTGGGCAGCCCCAAGGCGGTGATATTCGACGAGACGTACTACGCGAAGGACGCCTGGGCGCTGGTCAACCAGGGCTACGAGGGAAGCTGGCCCAAGGACATCGACAAGCAGATCCTGGCCGATCCGTCGAAGGTGCCGCTGCCGACGGACCCGGGATATGTCGTCCATCCGCCGGTGGGCAAGTGGGTCATCGGCCTCGGCGAGCAGCTCTTCGGGTTCACGCCCTTCGGCTGGCGCTTCATGGTGGCGGTGCTCGGCACGCTCTCGGTGCTGATGCTGTGCCGGATCGGGCGGCGGCTGTTCCGTTCCACGTTCCTCGGATGTCTGGCGGGCGGACTGCTCGCCGTCGACGGTCTGCACTTCGTGATGAGCCGTACCGCGCTCCTCGATCTGGTGCTGATGTTCTTCGTCCTGGCCGCCTTCGGATGTCTGGTGACCGACCGCGACTGGGCACGGCGCCGGCTGGCCGCGGCGCTCCCGGTGGACGAGGAGGGCCTGCTGCGCCCGGACGTCGAGGTCGCGGAGCGGCTGCGGCTGGGCTGGCGGCCATGGCGGATCGCGGCCGGACTGATGCTGGGCCTGGCCTTCGCGACGAAGTGGAACGGGCTCTACATCCTGGCCGCCTTCGCCGTCATGGCCGTCCTGTGGGATGTCGGCGCCCGGCGCACGGCGGGCGCGGTACGGCCGTACGTAGCGGTGCTCCGCCGGGACATCGTGCCGGCGTTCATCTCGACGGTGCCGGTCGCGATCGTCACGTACGTCGTCTCCTGGACCGGCTGGATCGTCACCGACAAGGGCTACTTCAGGAACTGGGCCACGACGCAGGGCAAGGGCGGCCACTTCACCTGGCTGCCGGACTGGCTGCGCAGCCTGTGGCACTACGAGAACGAGGTCTACCAGTTCCACATCAATCTGACCTCCGGCCACACCTATCAGTCGAACCCGTGGAGCTGGATCGTCCTGGGCCGCCCGGTCTCGTACTTCTACGAGGACCCGAAGGCCGGCACCGACGGCTGCCCGGCGGGCACACCGGGCAACTGCGCCCGTGAGGTACTGGCGATCGGCACGCCTCTGCTCTGGTGGGCGGGCGGCCTGGCGCTCTGCTACGTGCTGTGGCGCTGGTTCTTCCGCCGCGACTGGCGCGCGGGCGCGATCGCCTGCGCCGTGGCGGCGGGCTGGGTGCCCTGGCTCTTCTACCAGGAGCGGACGATCTTCCTCTTCTACGCGGTCGTCTTCGTCCCGTACCTCTGCCTCGCGGTCACCATGCTGGCCGGCGCCCTCATCGGCCCACCGGGCTCCGACGAACGCCGCAGAACGATCGGCGCGGTCGGCGCGGGCGTACTGGTCCTGCTGATCATCTGGAACTTCATCTACTTCTGGCCGCTCTACACCGGCACCCCGATCCCGATCGACTCCTGGCGCAGCCGGATGTGGTTCGACACGTGGGTGTAGTCCGACGGGGGTGGTGGTGTGGCTGGGAGGAGATCGTCCCAGTCCTATAACGCACTCCTCCCTTGACACACCCGTCCCGTAGAGTTCGGTCCGATACTTCCTTGAACATGTTCAGATGTTCCAGGAGGCTCCTGGGGAGGGGGACTGCACAGATGCGCAGTGGAGCGAAGGTCGCGATAGTCGGCGGCGTGTTCGCCGTGGTCGCCGGCGGGGTGGGATACGGCGCGTACAACGTGTACAGCGGGCTCACCGGCGGAAACACGAACACCACCACCACATCCGAGACGCGAGAGGTCAAGACCGGGCCGCTGAGCGCCGACGAGATCGACAAGGCCGCGAAGGACTTCCTCGCCGGATGGGCGGACGGAAGCGAGGGCGCGACCGTCGCCCAGCTCACCAACGACCCGACCGCCGCGGCGCCCGTCATCGACGGCTACCGCGACCAGGCCCATGTCACCGACGCGGTGATCACACCGGGCCGGGCGGTGGGTGCGAAGGTGCCGTTCACCGTCAAGGCCACGGTGGCGTTCGGCGGCGAGAGCAAGCCGTGGTCGTACAGCTCCGAGCTGACCGTCGTACGCGGGCTGACCACCGGGCGTCCGCTGGTCGACTGGGCGCCGGCCGTGATCCATCCCGGGCTGACGGACACGACGTATCTGGAGACCTCCGAGGCGAAGGTCCCGCCGATCAAGGCGGTGGACCGCAACGGCGTGGAGCTGACGAAGGCGAAGTACCCCTCGCTCGGGTCCGTCCTGGACCAGCTCCAGGAGCGGTACGGCAGCGACGCGGGCGGCTCGCCGGGCATCGAGCTGTCGCTGAAGAGCGACGGCGAGAGCGTGCCCGGACAGACTCTGCTCACCCTCGCCAAGGGCAAGGAGGGCACGCTGCGCACCACGCTGGACGCGAATGTGCAGGCCGCCGCCGAGCAGGCGGTGAAGAAGTTCAGCGAGGCGTCGGTCGCGGCGGTCAAGCCCAGTACGGGCGAGATCCTGGCGGTCGCCAACAACCGCAAGGACGGCTTCAACGCGGCGATGCTCGGCAAGCAGGCGCCCGGCTCCACGATGAAGATCGTGACGGCGGCGATGCTGCTGGAGAAGGGCCTGGCCGACGCCAACCGTCCCGCCGAGTGTCCGGCGACCGCGATGTACCAGGGCCGTACGTTCCAGAACCTGGACGGTTTCTCGATCCCGAACGGCACATTCGCGCAGAGCTTCGCCCGTTCCTGCAACACCGCCTTCATCAAGCTGATCGACGACACGCACGACGACTCGGCGCTGAAGAACGAGGCCGAGGAGGTGTTCGGCATCGGCCTCGACAACTGGAAGACCGGGATCGCCTCCTTCGACGGAAGCGTGCCGTCGGCGGCGGGCGGCGAGGCGGCGGCGCAGTACATCGGGCAGGGCACGGTCCAGATGAACGTGCTCAACATGGCGTCCATCACCGCCACCGCGAAGAACGGCTCGTTCAAGCAGCCCGTCATCGTGCCGCGCTCGCTGGACGACCGCGCCCTGGCCACCGCGGCGCGCTCGCTCCCGTACTCCGTGGCGCAGCAGCTCCGCGACATGATGCGGCTCACGGCGACGAGCGGTACGGCGGCGAACGCGATGTCCGGACTCGGCGGCGACAAGGGCGCGAAGACAGGCTCGGCGGAGGTCGACGGCCAGGCCACGTCGAACAGTTGGTTCACCGGCTTCCAGAACGACGTGGCCGCCGCGGCGGTCGTCCAGTCGGGCGGCCACGGCGGAGACGCGGCGGGCCCGGTGGTGGCGGCGGTGCTCAGGGCGGGCTGACGGCTGCCCGCGCTCGGCCCATGGGGCGCAGGGCATCATGTTCGTCCCCTACTACCCGCTGGCCTCAGGGCGGCTCAGCAGCTACGACGAACTGACAGGCCCGGCGGAGCGCCTCGGCGTGACGCCGGCCCACGTCGCACTGGCCTGGCTGCTGCGCCGCTCTCCCGCCGTGGTCGTCATTCGGCTTCGGAGTCCAGCAGCCTTGCGACCGCCAGTGCCGCCTCGACCTGCACCGCGACCAGGTCTCCCAGCGGATACGCCTCTGCGACGAGGTACGCCTCGGCTTCGGCGCACCAGTTGTCGAACAATGCGTCGGCGTCCTGGCCGGCTGCCCGTACGGCGGCCCGCTGGTTGCCCGCGCGCAGCTCGACGTCGAGTTGACGCCGGAGCAGGCCGACGGCCCTGAGCCGGACCATGTGGGTCGTGCAGAGCGCGGTGAACTCTTCGGCCACCGTGGCATCCCGGCCCTCGAACACCGACGCCATGGCCTGATAGGCCGGCACAAGCCCGCCGATCTGCTCAAGGGCCCCGGCCAGGGCGCGGCGCAGGGGGGTGTCGATCGTGAGGTGGGGCTTCACCGGGTCGGCGATCGCCGTGAGTTCCCTGACGGCCTCCTGGGCATCGTGGGCGCCTTCCACGAGGACGGTTCGAGTAGGACCGGCCGCTGGACGCCACTGCGGCGACGAGACGTGGCCGGGATGTGCCGCGGGCGGTTTCGGGGGCGTTGTCCGACCTCTCCGCTACGTTGCCGTCATGACGCAATTCGTACTGGTCGCAGGCGCGTGGCTCGGATCGTGGGCATGGGACGAGGTGGTGCCGTTGCTGCGTGCGGGCGGACACGGCGCCCACCCGTTGACACTGTCCGGCCTCGCGGAGAAGCAGGGCGTGCCGGCCGGGCAGCAGACCCATGTGCAGGACATCGTCGGCGAGATCGAACGCCAAGATCTGCGCGATGTCGTCCTGGTGGGGCACAGCTATTCGGGCATCCCGGTCGGTCAGGCCGCCGAGCGGATCGGCGACCGGCTGGCCCGCGTGGTCTTCGTCGACTCCAACGTTCCGACCGACGGAGAGTCGTTCGTCTCCGCCTGGTGGGAGGGCCCGGCGAAGCTGGAGGCCGCGATCGCCGCGAACGGCGGCTTCTGGGCACCGCTGACCGCGGCCGACTACGCCGGACAGGGCCTCACCGATGAGCAGGTCACACGGATCGTGAGCGGCTCGACACCGCACCCGGGTGCGTCGCTGGCCGAGCCGGCCGTGCTGGCCCGGCCGCTCGGCGAGCTTCCGGCGACATACATCAAGTGCCTGCTCGACGGCGCGGAGCCGAGCGAGGACGTGGCCCGGTTGCTGACCGGCGAACACTGGCGGCTGGTCGAGATGGACACCGGACACTGGCCGATGTTCTCCCGACCGGGCGAACTGGCACGGATCCTCCTCGACGCGGCCGGCGAGTGACCGTGGTTCCGTACGTCAAGGCGACGGACGTACGGTCGACCGCGTGGCGGCGCGCACCGTAGCGCGGTAGCCGGTCAGCCGGCCTGCCCGCATACGCCTCGTACGGCGCGTACGCGCCTCAGGCGTCCCGGTACGGAGCCAGGAAGCGCATCAGTGCCGCCAGCATCGCCTCGGGGGCTTCCTCGGCCGGGTAGTGGCCGCAGTCCGGGAGGATCACGCTTTCCAGGTCGTCGGCGGCCAACTTCATGGTGTTCTCGACCAGTTCGGCCGAGCATTCCGCTCCCGCGATCGTCAGAACCTGCAGCGTCAGCCGTCGGCGCCTGCGGCGGGTGTTCTGCTCCATCGTCGTGTCGAGCGCGCGGTAGAACTCGAAGCTGGAGCGCAGCGCCTCGGGACCGGCCGAGAGAGCGTCGGCCGCGCCGGCACTCCGCTCGCCGACCTCCGCGCCGTCGTCCGGATCGCCTGCACCACGGTGGCGGACACACTCACTCGCGCGAAGGCTCCGCACGGCCCGGAGGAAAGCAGGTGGTACGGCCCGGCCCGTGGCCGCTAGCGTGCGACGCATGAGCACTTCCGACACCGCCGCCTCCGCCGCCCACCCGCGTTTCGCCGAGGCCCTCCGTGAGCTGGGCCTCGACGCGGTCACCGGGCGGATCCGCCGCTTCCCCGACGCCACCCGCACCGCCGCGGAGGCAGCCGCCGCGATCGGCTGCGGTCTCGGCGAGATCGTCAAGTCGCTGGTCTTCGAGGCCGACGGAGTGCCCGTACTGGTACTGATGGACGGCGCCTCACGGGTCGATGTGGAGCGGGTACGACAGGAGTTGGGCGCGGCGGCCGTCAAGCGGGCCGGCGCCGATGCCGTACGGGAGACCACCGGCTACGCCATCGGAGGCGTCCCGCCCTTCGGGCACCTTACGAAGACCCGCGTGCTGGCCGACCGAGGGCTGCTCGCACACTCCGTGGTCTGGGCGGCCGCGGGCACACCGCACTCGGTGTTCCCCATGGACCCGACTTCCCTGATCACACACGCGGGCGGCACCCTGGTGGACGTCCGCGAGCGCGAGGCGTGACACCGCTCGTCGCCGCCGCGGTCCTGGTCGCCGCCCTCACCCACGCGAGCTGGAACGCCATCGCGCACACCATCAAGGACCAGCTCGCCGCGTTCACGCTGATCGGCGGAGGCGCGGCGGTGATCGGTGCGGTGATCGCCTGTTTCGCGCCGCTGCCATGCCCGGCTGCCTGGCCGTACCTGCTCGTCTCGGCGCTGCTGCACATCGGCTATCAAGCGCTGCTCATGCGCTCGTTCAGCCTCGGTGACTTCGGCCAGATGTATCCGATCGCGCGCGGCACGGCGCCTCTGGTGGTCACCGTCCTGGCGGCGGTCTTCGTGGGCGAGTCCCTGGACATCTGGCAGGCGACGGGGGTGGCGGTCGCCTCGGCGGGACTGCTGGGCGTGGCGCTGTGGGGGATTCGGGGAACGAAGGGCGCGACGCGGAACGGACCCCACTGGCCCGCGCTGCTGGCCGCGCTCGCGACCGGGCTGTCGATCGCCGCGTACACCGTCGTGGACGGCGTGGGCGTACGGAACTCGGGCTCGCCGATCGGCTACATCGCCTGGCTGATGATCCTGGAGGGCGCCCTGATCCCGGCGTACGCCCTGCGCACCCGCCGCGCCCGGCTGCTCTACCAGCTCCGCCCCCACGCCGTCCTCGGGCTTTTCGGCGCGGCCCTCTCCATGCTGGCCTACGGGCTGGTCCTGTGGGCCCAGTCCCGCGCTCCTCTCGCTCCGGTCGCGGCCTTGCGCGAGTCCTCCATCATCGTGGGCGCGGCGATCGGCGCGCTCTTCTTCAAGGAGCGCTTCGGGACTCCGAGGATCGCGGCGGCCGGACTGGTGGTGGTGGGTATCGGGCTGATGCTGCACACCACCGGGTGAGAGCCGGAACCGCGCCGCACCCTCAGCCCCTGCACCCTCACGCCTCCGAGCCCAGCGCCCGCCGCAGGCCCACGTTGCTCGTCAGGAGTCCGCCGTCCACCGGGAGTGTCACGCCCGTGATCCATGTGGCGTCCTGGGACGCCAGGAACGCGACCGCCGACGCCACATCGGCCGGTGTGCCCACCCGGCCCATCGGGTAGTGCGGCGCCGCGCGGTCCAACTGCGCCTCACGGCCCGTCCAGGCATCCGTGGCGATCGTGCCCGGAGCGACGAGATTGACGCGGACACCTCGCGGCGCCGCGTGGCCGGCCAGCGTACGGGTCAGGCTCGCCAGGCCCGCCTTGGCCGCGCTGTAGGCGTGATTGCCGAAGTCCTGCTCGCCGTTGACGGAACCGACCGTGACGATCGCGCCCCGGCCCGAGGCCACGAGATGCGGAAGCGCCGCGCGGGCGCAGCGGAACGCGCCCGTGAGCGTGATGTCGAGATCCCGCGCCCAGCCCTCGTCCGGTTCGTCCTCGAAGAGCGGAGCGTCCGGTGTGCACGCGTAGGCGTTGTTGACCAGTACGTCCAGTGCGCCGAAGCGCTCCACCGCGTACGCGACCGCCGCTTCCACCGACGAGCGGTCGGCCACGTCGCACCCGTACGCCACCGCGTCCGGGATGCTCTCCGCCGCCCGTGCCGCGCGCTTCTCGTCCAGGTCCGTGACCAGGACGCGCGCGCCCTCCTGCGCCAGCCGGCGCGCGGTCGCCTCGCCGATGCCGCGTCCGGCTCCGGTGATCAGTACGCCGTATCCCTCGAAACGTCTCATCGGCCGATCATGTCGCCGACCGCACCGCCCGCACCAGGGCCCGTGAGCCGACCGCCCCCCGACGCGCGCCCCCGACGCATGCCCCCGGCGCGCGCCCTCACGCAAGCCCCGGTGCATGCCCCGGATGACCGAACGCGACCGCCCCAGCGGCACTGCGGCGAGGGCGTGTTGGGCCCGGCCGCAAGGGCTCTCCCGGCATACCCCGGGCGCCGTTCCGTGGATCGCGCGCCCCGACGGATCATGTTTTGATCTCGTTACGGAGGTACAAACGTGATGAGCGGAGACTCACAGCAGGAAAGCGGCACTTCCGACAGCGGCGCGGCCACACCGCCGCGACGGCGGCTGCTGGTCGCGGCGGCGCTGGCGCCGGTGCTGGCCGGGGTGGGAACAGTCGTCGCCCTGGCCGAGCCCGGCGAGACGACCGGGACTCCCCAGGGCGGTGGCGGCCACGGGCCCGTCAAACCGGTGCCCACCACGCTGGCGGACTGGAAGGACGTGTCACACGCGCTCGGCCGCACGGGCGAGCTCGTACGCGGCGTCTTCTACCACACCCGGTTCCCGCGCAGCGACCTGAAGGTGGTCTCGTACGGGGTCGAGGTCAGCCCCGGGCTCGCCCTGGGTTCGCACATGGGCTTCGTCCGGTACACCGACCACAGCTGCCTGGTCATGGGCGATCTGAATGTCACCGAGAAGGAACTCCAGGGCGTGCTCGACGCCTTGACGGAGCACGGCATCGCGGTGACCGCCCTGCACAAGCATCTGCTCTCCCACTCCCCCGACGTCTGGTGGTGCCATATCCACGGGCACGGACACGACGCGGCGGCGCTCGCCCGCGGTCTGCGCGTGGCGATGGACCGCACGGCGAGCCCGCCCGCCAGGCCCCCGGGCAGGCCGTCGGGCACATCGTCCCGCCCCGGCCTGGACGTCTCGGGGATCGAGGAGGCGATGGGGGTCAAGGGCTCCGACGACGGCGGGATCTTCAAGTGCGTCTTCGCCCGCCGCGAGCCCATCATCGACCGGGGACGGGTGCTGCCGCCGGGCCTGGGCGCGACCTCGGCCTTCAACTTCCAGGCGCTGGGGGGCGGCCGGGCCGCGCTCAACGGTGACTTCGCCATGGTCGCCGACGAGGTCCAGGAGGTCCTGACGATCCTGCGCAAGGGCGGGATCAGTCTTGTCGAGGTCCACAACCACGGCCTCTACGAGGAACCGCGCCTGTTCTTCACCCACTTGTGGGCCGTGGACGACGCCGTCAAGATCGCCGAGGCACTGCGCCCGGCGCTGGACGTCACCAATGTGGACCCGGTCGACTCGGAGCGGGAGAAGCCCGACGACGTATGACGCCGGCGGGGCGTGCCGTGACCGTCCTCAGAGCGCCGAAGCCACCGACGGCACGGAACGCACCGCCCGCACCAGCGCCTGCGCGCGGGGATCCGCCGTAACTCCCTTGCGCATACCGTTCGTCACATACCCGAACGCGATCCCCGACTCGGGATCCGCGAAGCCCAGCGAGCCGCCGCGCCCCGGATGCCCGAAAGAGCCGGGTCCGAGCAGCGGCGCCGCAGGGCCGTGCAGCATATGGCCCAGGCCGAAGCGGGTGGCGACGACCAGGACCCGGTCCGGGCCCGCCGACTCCTCCGTACGCGCCAAGGTCAGCGTGGCGGGCGCGAAGAGCCGGTGGCCGTCCACCGGGCCGATCATCGCGGCGTAGCACCGTGCCAGGGCGCGCGCCGTCGAGATGCCGCCGGAGCCCGGGAGCACGGCGGCGCGGTACGCCGGGTCGTTCTCGTCGGGCCGCGGATCAATCACCCCGAACGCGCGGCGGGTGAGCGACCCGGTGTCCTGGTACGCCTCGGAGACCGACCGTTTGGGCCGCAGCCGCAGCGCGCCGCCCCCCACCGCAGGCTCCGCGAGCTCCGCGGACTCCGTCAGCCGTCCGATCCGCCCGACCCGGTGGGCCTCCTCGGCCGGCAGCCCGACCCAGAAGTCCAGCCCCAGCGGACGGGCGATCTCCTCGGCGATCCACCGGCCGACGCTCCGCCCGGTGACCCGTCGGACCAGTTCGGCGATCAGCCAGCTGTAGGTGTGCGCGTGGTAGCCGTGGTCCGTGCCCGGCTCCCAGACGGGCCGCTGGGCGGCCAGCGCCCGCGCGCCCGACTCGCCGTCGAGCGCCTCGGCCGGAGTCAGCGGCCGGTCGAGTACGGGTACGCCCGCGCGGTGCGAGAGGAGATGCCGTACGAGCACACGCTCCTTGCCCGCGGCCTTGAACTCGGGCCAGTACGTGCCGACCGGCGCGTCGAGATCGATCTGTCCGCGCTGGTGCAGCAGGAGCGGTACGGCGGCGGCGATCCCTTTCGTCGCCGAGCGGACGATCTGGGCGGTGTCCACGGCCCACGGCGCCGGATCGGAGACGTAATCCGAAGCACCCGCGTCCGGCTCCGTGCCCACACCCGAACCAGCCACGCCCGAACCCGCCCCGGCCCCGGCCCCGGCCGCACGCTCCGCTCCGTCCACATCGCGTGTCCCCGCCCACAGGTCCACGACCTTGCGCCCGTCCTGGAACACGGCGACCGCCGCGCCCCGTTCACCGAGCCGCTCGAAGTTCCTTACGAAAGCGTCCCTGACCGGCTCGAAGCCCGCCGCCACCGTGCCCTGGACGTCCACGCCCGCGCCACCCACCCCGTCATAGCGCCACGCCCCGACGGCGCGACCCCCTCTATGGTGCTACGTGTCCGGGCGACACGGAACGCGGGTCGAATCCGAACGGCAGCTCCAGCCGGTGCGCGGCCATCAGTTCCTCGTCGCCGAGCAGCCGGTGCGTGGGCCCGTCCGCCACGATGACACCGTCGCTGAGGATCACCGCACGTGGGCAGAGTTCGAGCGCGTACGGCAGATCGTGCGTGACCATCAGCACGGTGATGTCCAGCGAGCGCAAGATATCGGCGAGTTCACGCCGGGACGCGGGATCGAGATTGGACGAGGGCTCGTCGAGGACGAGGATCTCCGGCTCCATCGCCAGTACGGTCGCCACGGCGACCCGGCGCCGCTGCCCGAAGGAGAGATGGTGCGGCGGCCGGTTCGCGTACTCCGTCATCCCGACCCGGCCGAGCGCGGTGACGACGCGCGCCTCCAGCTCCGGCCCGCGCAGCCCGGCGGCGGCCGGTCCGAAGGCCACGTCCTCCCGTACCGTCGGCATGAACAACTGGTCGTCCGGGTCCTGGAAGACGATGCCCACCCGGCGCCGGATCTCGGCCAGATTCCGTTTGGCCACCGGCAGCCCGGCGACCGCGACCGAACCGGCGCCCGCCGCGAGGATCCCGTTGAGATGCAGGACGAGCGTGGTCTTGCCGGCGCCGTTGGGACCGAGCAGCGCCACCCGCTCACCGCGCCCGACGGTCAGATCGACGCCGAAGAGGGCCTGATGGCCGTCCGGATAGGCGTATGCGAGCCCGCTGACCTCAAGCGAGGCAGGCGCGGAAACCGGAACGGGCCCGGGTACGGAAGCCCCGGGTACGGCAGGAGGAACGGTCATGGGGTCCAGCCAAAGACGGTCATAGGGTCCAGCCAAGCAGACAGACGGCGAGCGCCGTCAGCGGGAGGGCGGCTGCGTAGCTCCACTGCGCCCGGGACGCGGTCACCTCGTCGATGACCGGCATGGTGCCCGTGTATCCCCGGCTCACCATCGCCAGATGCACGCGCTCGCCTCGCTCGTAGGAGCGGATGAAGAGCGCGCCGGCCGACTTGGCGAGCACGCCCCAATGCCGTACGCCTCGCGCCTCGAAACCGCGCGAGCGCCGGGCGATCGACATCCGGCGCATCTCGTCGGTGATGACATCGCCGTAACGGATCATGAAGGAGGCGATCTGGACGAGCAGCGGCGGCAGCCGCAGTCGCTGGAGACCGAGCAGCAGGGAGCGCAGTTCGGTCGTGGAGGCGAGGATCACGGACGCGGCCACGCCCAGCGTGCCCTTGGCGAGTACGTTCCAGGCACCCCAGAGGCCCGGCACGCTCAACGAGAGTCCCAGGAACCGGACCTGGTCGCCCGGGACCACGAACGGCATGAGCACCGCGAACGCCACGAACGGGATCTCGATCAGCAGCCTGCCCAGCAGAAAGCCGGCCGGGATACGGGCCACTCCGGCGACCGCGGCAAGCAGCACTCCGTACAGCGCGAACGCCCAGACCGCCTCGCGCGGCGTGGAGACCACCACGGTCACAAAGCAGAAGACGGCGGCGAGCTTGCAGTGCGGAGGCAGCTGATGGACCGGCGAGTGTCCGTGCCGGTAGAGCTTGTGGGCATGGCCCGCGCCCATGTCAGACGCTCCCGCCGACGGCGGACCCGGCGGGCGGCGAAGTGGCGGTCCCTGTGCGGCGACGGCGCACCGCCCAGAAGACACCGCTGCCCACGACGACCGTGGCGCCCACTCCGATCACTCCGGCGAGACCGCCGGAGAGCCGGGCGTCGGAGATGTCCTTTACGCCGTAGTCGGCGAGCGGCGAGTCGGCGGAGGCGTGCTCCTCGGTCTTCTTGTCGATGCCGTGGTCGGCGGCGACCTTCTCCAGACCGTCAGGATTGGCGGAGGCGTAGAAGGAGACGAAGCCGGCCAGGACGAGGGCGGTGACCAGACCCGTGACCAGGAGCGGACGGTTCGAGCGGGCGGCCACAGGAACCGCTGCCGAGGAAGGCGAGGCCGCGGCAGGAGAAGCCGCCGGCGCGGCATCCACCAGCTCGCCGCCCACGCGCAGCTTCAGCGGCGCGGACAGCCCTCGGGCTCCGTGCACCAGGTCGGGCCGTACGGCGATGACCGCGCCGACCGTCAGCGCGGTGATCACGGCCTCGCCGATCCCGATCAGCACATGGACGCCGACCATCGCGGTCAGCACCTTCCCGATCGGTACGTCCGTCGTCCCTCCGACGGCGTAGATACCGGTGAAGACAAGGGCCGCGGCCGGTACGGAGACCAGCGCGGCGACGAACGAGGAGACGGTCACGGAGCGGCGCGTGCGCGGCAGCACCTTGACCAGGCCGCGGAAGAGCGCGTACGAGACGACGGTCGTCACCACGCCCATGACGGTGATGTTCACACCGAGCGCGGTGAGCCCGCCGTCCGCGAAGAGGATGCCCTGCATCAGCAGGACGACGGAGATACAGAGGACGCCGGTGAACGGACCGACGAGTATCGCCGCCAGCGCTCCGCCCAGCAGATGGCCGCTCGTACCGGCCGCCACGGGAAAGTTGAGCATCTGCACGGCGAAGATGAAGGCGGCGACGAGTCCGGCGAGCGGCGCGGTGCGCTCGTCCAGCTCACGGCGCGCGCCGCGCAGACTGACCGCCACGGCACCCGCGGCGACGACGCCGGCGGCGACCGAGACAGGTACATCGATGAATCCGTCGGGGACATGCATGAGCGGGCTCCGCTTCCTGCTGGTGGGCAAGCCGTTCGATAGTAGAGCCATGTTGCGAACGGTTCGCAAGAGCAGGTTGTACGCGAGTTGCCGTGCCGGTGATCGAGGAATGTCACTTCAGCCACAATTAGTGATAAATGCATATTCTTTGTAGGATTAAGCATTAAACCTCTCTCAAATGGAGGAGGTCCCAGCGATGTCACCCGTCGTCGAGCAGTCCGCCAAATGCCGGCTCATCACGGACGCGCCTTACTCCAAGGCCGTTCCGGTCACCCTCCGCTATGACGGTGATGATCCCCTCGCCATCCGTATCGTCTTTCCGGTCGAGGTCTCCCTCGACGACAGTGAGGTCATCTGGGCCTTCGCCCGGGATCTCCTCGACGAGGGACTGCGCATTCCCTCCGGCGACGGCGACGTACAGGTCTGGCCGTGCGGCCGGGCCCAGACGGTGCTGGAGTTCCACTCGCCGGAAGGTGTGGCGATGGTGCAGTTCGATTCCGCGCCGCTGCGCCGGTTCCTGCGGAGTTCGTACGCGATGGTCCCCGCGGGCGAGGAGCGCCACGACCTTCAGGTCGAGAACGAACTGGGCCGGCTGCTCCACCGGACGTAAGAAATTCGCGAGCACGTAAGAGATCCGCGAGCGTCACCGAGGAGACCCACGAGCGTCCCGGGAATCCACGGGCACAGCACGGCGGCCCGGTCCTCCACCTCACCCAGGAAGTGGACGACCGGGCCGCGTGCACCGCTCCGGCTCCCGTCCCCACGGCTGCCGGTGCGTACCGGGACCATGCGCCGCTCACGCCGAGGTCCCGGCGTACAGGCTGAGACCGTCGCCGGCCTCAGACGGGCTTCAGGCGGGCCTCGGACTCGCCTCGGACGCGTCGTCTCAGACGCTCACCAGCTCCCGCTCGGAGCCCGGACCGCCCGGACCGCCGTCCGCGCCCGCCGTGTCCCCGAGCCGCTTGCGCAGCGCCTCGCCCTCGACGTCCACATTGGGCAGCGCCCGGTCCAGCCAGCGCGGCAGCCACCAGGCATTCCTGCCGAGCAGCGCGAGCACCGCCGGCACGATCGCCATCCGGACCACGAACGCGTCGAAGAAGACGGCGATCGCGAGACCGAAGCCGATCATCTTGATCATCGACTCGCTGGAGCCGATGAAGCCCGCGAAGACGGCGATCATGATCACCGCCGCGGCCGAGACCACGCGGGCGCCGTGCCGGAAGCCGGTGACGATCGCCTCACCGGGCCGCTCGCCGTGCACATACGCCTCGCGCATCCGTGTGACCAGGAAGACCTCGTAGTCCATGGCCAGCCCGAACACCACGCCCACCATGAAGATCGGCATCATCGACATCACAGGACCGGTCTGCTCGACTCCCAGCAGCCCGCCGAGCCAGCCCCACTGGAAGACCGCGACCACCGCGCCGAGCGCGGCCACGACGGAGAGCAGAAAGCCCAGCGCCGCCTTGAGCGGTACGAGCACCGACCGGAAGACCAGCATCAGCAGCAGGAACGCCAGGCCGACGACGAGCGCGAGATACGGGATCAGCGCGTCGTTCATCTTCTGCGAGAAGTCGATGTTCATCGCGGTGGCGCCGGTGACCAGGACCTCGGCGCCGCTGTCCGCCGTGATCCGCCCGCCCGTGTCACGGATGGAGTGGACCAGATTCTCGGTCTCGACCGAGGACGGACGGTCCTTGGGAATCACCGTGATGGTCGCGGTGTCGCCCGCCTTGTTGAGGGTGGACGGAGTGACGACGGCGACGCCGTCCATCTTCTTCACGGTGTCGGCGACCTCGGTGGCCGCCGCCTTGGCGTTGTCGTTGGCCTTGCCGTCGACCACGACCATCAGCGGCCCGTTGAAGCCGGGACCGAAGCCGTCGGACAGCAGGTCGTACGCCTTGCGCTGAGTGGTGCTGACCGGCTGCGAACCGTCGTCCGGCAGGCCCAGCTCCAGCGAGGTGGCCGGAAGGGCGATCGCGCCGAGCCCGAGGACGGCCGTGATCAGTACGGTGACGGGCCGACGCAGTACGAACCGCGCCCAGCGGGTGCCCATGTTGGCCTTGTGCTCGTGGTGCCCGCTCTCCAGCGACTTGCGTGCCTTGCGGCCGTGCACCCGCTTGCCCGCGAAGCCGAGCAGCGCCGGGATCAGGGTGAGCGCGATGAGGACGGCGATCACGACCGTGCCGGCGGCGGCGAAGCCCATCTTGCTGAGCATCGGGATATTGACCACGGCGAGACCGACCAGCGCGATGACGACCGTCAGCCCGGCGAAGACCACGGCGGATCCGGCGGTGCCCACGGCCCGTCCTGCCGCGTCCTCACGCTCTCTGCCCTCGGCCAGTTCGGCGCGGTAGCGCGAGACGATGAACAGCGCGTAGTCGATACCGACCGCGAGACCGATCATCATCGCCAGAGTCGAGGTGGTGGAGCCCAGGTCCAGCACATTGGCGAGCGCGGTGATCGTCGAGATACCGACACCGACGCCGATGAGCGCGGTGAGCAGCGGAAGCCCGGCCGCGATCAGCGAACCGAATGTGATGACGAGCACCACCGCGGCGATGGCCACACCGATGATCTCGGTGGCACCGGTCTCCGGGGCCGCCTGGAGCGCGTCACCGCCGATCTCCACCGCGAGCCCTTGCGCCCGCGCGTCGGCGCCGGTCTCCTCCAGCGCCGTACGGGTCTCGTCGGTCAGCTCCATCGAGGCGACCTTGTACGAGACCGACACATACGCCGTCGATCCGTCCTTCGAGACGGCGTTCGCGGTGTACGGATCGGTCACCGAGGAGACCTGGCCGGAACCGCCCGACAGTTCGTCCACGATCGCGCGGACCTCGGCCTTGTGGCCGGCGTCGGTCATCTTCTCGTTCGCGGGCGCCTTGAAGACGACCCGGGCGGTGGCGCCGTCGGCGCTGCCTCCGGGGAAGCGCTGTTCCAGCAGGTCGAAGGCCTTCTGGGCCTCCGTTCCCGGAATGGAGAAAGAACTGGACGTGGGGGTCGACGCGGAGGCGGCACCGACTCCGGCGACCGCCAGCAGCGCCACCCACAACAGGGCGACATAGTGGCGGGG
>NZ_FMDK01000264.1 GCF_900091995.1 Streptomyces sp. MnatMP-M17 | reverse complement strand
ATCCGGCGGGCCGCCGCGCGCGCCGCGATCCGCCGCGGTTCGGCGACGACCACCCGCCGTACGGGACCGTCGCCGAGCAGCCCGGCAAGCGCCAGCGGCACCAGCGTCGTCTTACCCGTGCCAGGCGGTGCGCACAGCACCGCGCAGCCGTGCCCGTCGAGCGCCCGCTCCAGCGCGGGAAGGGCGGTGTGTACGGGCAGGCTGCCGAGGATGTCGTCGCGGATCACCCGCTCAGTGTCGTACGCGTCAGGCCCCTGGGCGTACGTACCATCAGGCCCGTACGTTTCAGTCCGTTCGCGGGCCTCAGTCCCGTTCGCAGACGAAGATCGCCGTCCCAGGGATCAGATTTCCGCGCAGTGGTGACCAGCCGCCCCACTCCTGGGTGTTCCAGGCCGGCCACTCCGGCTCCACCAGATCGACCAGCCGGAAGCCGCCCGCCACCACGTCCCGTATCCGGTCGCCGAGCGTGCGGTGGTGCTCCACATAGACCGCGTGTCCCTGCTCGTCCTGCTCCACATAGGGCGTGCGGTCGAAGTACGAGGCCGACACCGACAGGCCCTCGGGCCCGGGCTCGTCGGGAAACGCCCAGCGGATCGGATGCGTGACGGAGAAGACCCAGCGCCCGCCAGGACGCAGGACACGCCGTACCTCACGGAACACCCGCACCGGATCGGCGACGAAGGGCATCGCGCCATAGGCGGAGCAGGCCAGATCGAAGGAGCCGTCCCGGAAGGGCAGCGTCCCGGCGTCCGCCTCCACCAGCGGAAATGTCACGGACCGGCCGTCGGCGATACGCAGCGCGTGCTGGAGCTGACGGTGCGAGAGATCCAGCGCCACCGGGCGCGCGCCCTGCCCGGCCAGCCAGCGTGAACACTGGGCGGCTCCCGCGCCGATCTCCAGGACATCCAGGCCGCGCAGCGACTCCGGCGGGCCCAGCAGGCCGGCCTCGACCTCGTCGAGGCCCTCGGGGCCCCAGACGAAACGGTCGTCGCCGAGGAAGGTGCCGTGCTCGGTCTGGTAGTCGTCCGCGTTCCGGTCCCACCAGCCGCGATTGGCCCGGCTGCTCTCCGTGGAGCCGCTGTCGCGGCGGGTCGCCTCGGGTTCCTGTGTAGCTCCGGGATCCTGTGGCGTCTCGGGATCCTGTGGTGCCATGGGTTCCGGGGGCACTTCGGGCTCATGCTCTTGGATCATCGTGTCCGTCGTCGTAGTGTGCTGGCAGTAGCGGTGATGGGCAGCTCGGACGAGTGTTCTGGCCTCATCAAACGCGGATTGTGCCGGGTATGTGAGGTTCCGCCCCGGGTGTGCGCCTTCGCGCATTGACCGTGCCCGGCTGCCCCCGTATGCTAAAGGTTGCGCTGCGGGCCTGCGCGCCTCAGACGTAGCAGCCGCGCTCGCATCTGTATGAAAGTCTCCTCGGTTGTCGAGGCGCTTCCCTTTCTCCGGGCGGCGCTTCCTTGGCTGTCCGGCTTGTACAGGGGCGATACGGGTTCACGGCGTGGCAGTACCTACGACTCACTGTCCGTACCGGAGCCCTTTCCCACATGACGAGCAGCACCGAGACCACCGCCACCACCCCGCAGGTTGCGGTCAACGACATCGGTAACGAGGAAGCTTTCCTCGCCGCGATCGACGAGACGATCAAGTACTTCAACGACGGCGACATCGTCGACGGCGTCATCGTGAAGGTCGACCGGGACGAGGTCCTGCTCGACATCGGTTACAAGACCGAAGGCGTCATCCCCTCCCGCGAGCTTTCGATCAAGCATGACGTCGACCCCAACGAGGTCGTCGCCGTGGGCGATGAGATCGAGGCCCTGGTTCTCCAGAAGGAGGACAAGGAAGGCCGTCTCATCCTGTCCAAGAAGCGCGCGCAGTACGAGCGCGCCTGGGGCACGATCGAGAAGATCAAGGAAGAGGACGGCATCGTCACCGGTACGGTCATCGAGGTGGTCAAGGGTGGTCTCATCCTCGACATCGGCCTCCGTGGCTTCCTGCCGGCCTCCCTCGTCGAGATGCGCCGCGTCCGCGACCTCCAGCCCTATGTGGGCAAGGAGCTCGAGGCCAAGATCATCGAGCTGGACAAGAACCGCAACAATGTGGTCCTGTCCCGCCGTGCCTGGCTGGAGCAGACCCAGAGCGAGGTCCGTCAGACCTTCCTCACGACCCTCCAGAAGGGCCAGGTCCGCTCCGGCGTCGTCTCCTCGATCGTCAACTTCGGTGCGTTCGTGGACCTCGGCGGGGTCGACGGTCTGGTGCACGTCTCCGAGCTGTCCTGGAAGCACATCGACCACCCCTCCGAGGTTGTCGAGGTCGGTCAGGAAGTCACCGTCGAGGTGCTCGACGTGGACATGGACCGCGAGCGTGTCTCCCTCTCGCTCAAGGCGACGCAGGAAGACCCGTGGCAGCAGTTCGCCCGGACCCACCAGATCGGTCAGGTCGTCCCGGGCAAGGTCACCAAGCTCGTCCCGTTCGGTGCGTTCGTCCGCGTCGACGAGGGCATCGAGGGCCTGGTGCACATCTCCGAGCTGGCCGAGCGCCATGTGGAGATCCCGGAGCAGGTCGTCCAGGTCAACGACGAGATCTTCGTCAAGGTCATCGACATCGACCTGGAGCGCCGCCGCATCAGCCTCTCGCTGAAGCAGGCCAACGAGTCCTTCGGCAGCGACCCGGCCTCGGTCGAGTTCGACCCGACGCTCTACGGCATGGCCGCGTCCTACGACGACCAGGGCAACTACATCTACCCCGAGGGCTTCGACCCCGAGACCAACGACTGGCTCGAAGGCTTCGAGACCCAGCGCGAGGCGTGGGAGGGCCAGTACGCCGAGGCGCAGCAGCGCTTCGAGCAGCACCAGGCCCAGGTCATCAAGTCCCGCGAGGCCGACGAGGCCGCTGCTGCCGAGGGTGCTGCCGCTCCCGCCGGCGGTGGCAGTGCACCGGCCGCCTCGGGTGGCTCGTACTCCTCGGAGTCCGCGGACAACTCCGGCGCCCTGGCGTCGGACGAGGCCCTGGCGGCCCTGCGTGAGAAGCTGGCGGGCGGCCAGAGCTGACGCTCCGGCCTCTCCGGTCTCCAGCTGAACAGCTGAATGTGGTAAGGCCCGCTCCCTTCGGGGGGGCGGGCCTTACGCATGTCCGGACCGGATTGGGCCGGTCAGGGAGTGACGGAGATATTGGTCAGGCCCTTGCCGCCGGTCACGGTGTTGCTGCTGTAGACGGTGGTGCGGCAGCTCGAACTGCTGTTGGTGACATTGATGGCGAGCTGATTGGCGCCGGTCGAGCCACGGAGGTCCGACTTGTTGGAGCGGAAGACGGTGCCGCAGCCCCAGCCGCTCTGCTGGGTGTGGGTCTCGTAGCCGTTGTTGGTGGTGTTCTTGCCGGTGTTGCCCTCGACCAGGACGTTGTTGCCCTTTACATCGACCCAGGAGTCGTCGTAGTTGGCGCCGGTGAGGCCGTTGCCGTCGAAGGTGTTGCCGATGATGCGCGCGCCGGTGGTGCCTTCCTTGATGTCGACGTTCTCGCCGCCGACGTCCGGACCGATGGTGTTGTTGAGGATCTGTACGTTGTCGCTGCGGTCGGAGAGTGAGTTGGCCGTGCCGACATACACGCCCTCGCCCATGCCACGGCCGTCGTTGCCGGTGTCGTAGATCCGCGAGTTCCTGAGGATGCCGTTGCTGCTGGACTGACGGAAGTGCACGCCCTCCATGTCCAGGTTGTGCACGGTCACGGAGTCGATCACTACGCCGTTGGCCGCGTCCGCGACGATGCCCTTCTGGGCGTCGGTGAGGGTGATGCCCTTGACGGTCCAGTACGCGGCTCCGTCGAGGTGGAGGGCGTAACCGCCGCCGCCGGTGGTGAGGACGGCGCCGGACGAACCGGTCAGCGTGATCCGCGACCCTGAGGTGCCGGGCGTGGTCGCCTTGAAGTTGCCCTTGTATGTGCCGTTGGCGAGCTGGATGGTGTCGCCGGGCCGGGCCGCGGTGAGGGCCGCCTTGAGTTCGGTGGCCGTGGTCACCTGTATGACCGCCGCGGCTCCGGCGGCTCCGGCCGGCGAGGCGAGCAGAGACAGTCCGCCGGTGGCGAGCACTCCGGCAAGCAGGGCCGGGAGCAGAGTTCGGGTGCGCATGTGGGGTGCCTTCCCGTAGATGCGAAGTTCTCATACATGAACACTGATCGTGTTTCTGAACCTTCGGTGTCCTGTGACGGTAAGGATGGGATCTGGGCATGTCAAGGTCCAGACCAATACCTGTGTGCGAGCCAGGCCAGTGCCTGTGCGCGGAGGAGGCGGTGAGCGGAGGGCAACGCGTGGGACACACACGCATCTGATGAGCCGTAACAAGCCGTTGCCAAGATCCCGGCACATCTGAACACCGGAAGGGGTAACGGACATGAGTCACGCGCCGAACACCATGACGGGCACAGGCACAGGCACCACGCGCCGCGGATTTCTGCAGCAGGTGGGCATCTCCGGAGGAGCCGGAGCGATGCTCGCCACCATGGGGGCCCTGGGCCTCGCTCCCACCGCCGAGGCCGCGAGCCGCGAACCCGTCTTCCGCGCGCCCCGGAAGGGCGACTTCACCCTCACGGGCCGTGGTGCGGCCAGAGTCGTCATCGTCGGCGGCGGCATAGCCGGGCTGACGGCCGCGTACGAACTGGGCAAAGCCGGCTACGACTGTACGGTCCTGGAGGCCCGGGACCGTACCGGCGGGCGCAACTTCACCGTGCGCGGCGGCGATTCGAACCTCGATCTGTACGGCAACCGCCAGACGGCGCGGTTCAGCGACGGCCAGTATCTGAACGCGGGACCCGCCCGTATCCCGCAGTGGATGGTCACCATGGACTACTGCCGTGAACTGGGCGTTCCCGTCGAGGTGTTCACCAACTCCAACGCCAACGCGTACATCTACAACGAGAAGACCGGCATGACCGCGCCGGTGCGCTACCGCACCGCCAAGGCCGATGTGTACGGCTATGTCTCCGAACTGCTCGCCAAGGCCGCGGGAAAGGGCGCGCTGGACGGCGAGATCACCGCCGAGGACCAGGAGCGGCTGCTTGAATTCCTCCGTGGCTTCGGGGACATCGGCTCCAGACTCACCTACACCGGCAGCGAGCGCCGCGGCTACAGCATGGACCCGGGGGCGGCCGGTACTCCGGGCGTCGAACTGGGCCCGGTGCCCTCGGCGTCCGAGGTCTTCGCCAGCGGTGTCGGGCGCTACTTCTCGTTCGAATTCGGCTATGACCAGGCGATGCTGATGTTCCAGCCCGTCGGCGGTATGGACCGGATACCGGCGGCGCTGACCAAGGCGATAGGCGGGCACCGGATCAGAACCGGTGCGGCCGTCGAGAAGATCACCGACACGGCGCACGGCGTGACCGTCACCTACCGCAGCGACGGCCGTGTCCGCACCATCGACGCGGACTACTGCATCGCCGCGCTGCCGCCCAACATCCTCGCCAAGACCGCGCACAATCTCGGCCCGGCCGTACAGACGGCACTGGAGGCCTGCCGGCCGTCGTCGGCAGGCAAGATCGGGCTCGAATACCGCAGCCGCTGGTGGGAGAGCGATCACCGGATCTACGGCGGCATCACCGAGACCGATCTCGATCTGGCCCATGTCTGGTATCCGTCCTACGGCCATCACGGCCGGCGCGGTGTGATCGTCGGGTACTACAACACGGGCGCGTCGGCCGACTCGTACGCCCAGCTCACACCCCGCGAGCGCGAGGCGCGCGCCGTGGCGCAGGGCGTGAAGATCCATGGCGAGAAATACCGCAGTGAACTGGTCTCGTCCTTCTCCCACCACTGGCGGCAGACGCCCTATCTGGAGGCGGCCTGGCACTCCCTGTCCGGCGGGCCCGACGCGCCCGTGTTCGACCCGCTGAACAAGCCCACCGGGCATGTCTACTTCGCCGGCGACCATCTCTCGTACGCCGACGCCTGGCAGCACGGTGCCTTCACCTCCGCACGCAAGACGGTCACGGCGCTGCACACACGGGTTCTCACCTGACGGCTGACGTTTGTGACATGGGGCGCGGGGAATGCCTGCGCCCCATGACGTGTTCTTCGTTATGAACACGAGGAGGAGCGGTAATCGTGCTTGATCCGCAGGGTTTGTACGAATGGGAGCCCAAGGGCCTGGCCGTCGTCGACATGGCGCTGGCACAGGAGTCGGCGGGCCTGGTCATGCTGTACCACTTCGACGGCTATATCGACGCGGGTGAGACCGGCGACCAGATCGTCGAGAACCTGCTGGAGTCGCTGCCGCACCAGGTGGTGGCCCGATTCGACCACGACAGGCTGGTCGACTACCGCGCCCGGCGTCCGCTGCTGACCTTCCGGCGCGACCGCTGGACGTCCTTCGAGACGCCGACGCTCGACGTGCGGCTCGTACAGGACGCGACCGGTGCGCCGTTCCTGCTGCTGTCCGGGCCCGAGCCGGATGTGGAGTGGGAGCGGTTCGCGCTCGCCGTACAGCAGATCGTGGACCGTCTCGGCGTGCGTCTGTCCGTCAACTTCCACGGGATCCCGATGGGCGTTCCGCACACCCGCCCGGTCGGTATCACCCCGCACGGCAACCGTACCGACCTCATGCCGGGGCATCGGAGCGCCTTCGACGAGGCCCAGGTGCCAGGCAGCGCCGAGTCGCTCGTCGAGTACCGGCTGATGGAGTCGGACCACGACGTCCTCGGTGTCGCGGCGCACGTACCGCACTATGTGGCCAGGTCCTCGTATCCGGACGCGGCGCTGACCGCGCTGGAGGCGATCACGGCGGCGACCGGGCTGGTGCTGCCGAGCATCGCGCACTCCCTCCGTACGGAGGCCCAGCGCACCCAGACCGAGATCGAGCGTCAGCTCGGCGAGGGCGACGAGGAACTCGTCTCGATGGTCCAGGGACTTGAGCACCAGTACGACGCCGTCGCGGGCGCCGAGACCCGCGGCAATCTGGTCGCCGAACCGACGGAGCTGCCGTCCGCGGACGAGATCGGCCGGGAGTTCGAGAGGTTCCTCGCGGAGCGGGAGGGCGAGGGCGGCGGAGCGTGATCTGACTGCCCTGGTGCCCGCGACCTGGAGTGCTTCCGCACGTTCGTGCTCGTGTTCTCCGGGTTTCAGCGTTTGTGCTCCTGAGCGCTTTCGGCCGTACGGTGTCCAGCAGCCGCTGGAGCCGTGCGGCCGCTCGGTGTCCGGCCAGGCGTTCCGGGCCCACGAAGACCGACCGGACAGGGCCTAGGCTGAGCGCATGGTGAGATTGGGACTCACGGGTGGGATCGGCGCGGGCAAGAGCGAGGTCTCCCGTCTGCTGACCGGTTACGGAGCGGTGCTGATCGATTCCGACCGGATCGCGCGCGAGGTGGTGGAGCCGGGCACGCCGGGGCTGGCGGCTGTGGTCGCGGAGTTCGGTCCGGAGGTGCTCACCGCGGACGGCCGGCTGGACCGGCCCAAGCTCGGCGCGATCGTCTTCGCCGACCAGGACCGACTGCGCGCGCTGAACGCGATCGTGCATCCGCTGGTCCGTGCCCGCTCGGCGGAGCTGGAGAGCGAGGCCGGGCCGGACGCGATCGTGGTGCACGATGTACCTCTGCTGGTCGAGAACGGTATGACCGGGCTGTTCGACCTGGTGGTCGTGGTCGACGCCTCGCCCGAGACGCAGCTCGACCGGCTTGTACGGAAGCGGGGGATGGCGGAATCCGAGGCGCGCGACCGGATGGCCGCGCAGGCGACCCGTGAGGAGCGCCGCGCGGTCGCGGATGTCGTGATCGACAACGACGGTCCGCTGGAGCGGCTGGAACCACGGGTTCGCGAGGTGTGGAAGGAACTGACCGAGCGCGCGGCGGCCGGCCGCTGACCGACGGCCGCTGACCGACGGCCGGGCGTCCTTTGCGGGGGAGCGCGAGGGCGCGGGGGAGTGCTCGGGCGTGCGCCTTGCGCGGAGGCCGCGTGAGAGTGGTGGAACACGGGGGTGTGAGATGCAGAGGTGTGACATGCGGGGTGTCGAAGAGCGACCGACGCGCTGGCGTTGAGAGCGCGCAGCCAGGGAAGGATGCGAACCGTGCCCGAGAGCCCGGAGACCCACATCATCGACTATCGCGCGGCCGAGCATCTGCTGGCCGCACGTGATCCACGGGGAGCCGTGAAGCTGCTCGACTCGGTGATCGCCGCCCATCCGGAGAACACGGCGGCCCGGCTGCTGCGCGCCCGCGCGTTCTTCGCGGCGGCGCAGTTGCGTCCGGCCGAACTCGAATTCGAGCTGGTGCTGGAGCGCGAGCCGGACAACGCCTTCGCGCACTTCGCGCTGGCCCGTACGTTTCAGCGCTCGGGGCGGCCCGAGCAAGCGAAACGACACTTCCGGCTGGCGGCGGCGCTTGATCCCAAGCCGGAGTATCTGAAGGCCGCGCAGTTCGATTCCGACATCCGTGGCGGCGCCGACGACGACGCATCGGCGTCGGACGGCTGATCAGTACGGGTCGTACAGGGGCGGGGACCGGGCGTATCCGGGCCGGGCTCCACGAAACCGGCCGCGCGGCGACCGGCCATTCGCGGTAGGCAGTGGGTCACCCGTGGGTCACCCGTGGGTCACCCGAGGGTCACGGTCTGTGTGTGCCGTCCTCCGGGCCGTCGCCCCAGCCCTTGTCGGGCACCCGGTGCCGGGCGCGGCTGTCGTGGCCGTAGTCCTGGGGCCGACCGTCGGGCCCGTGATCGGGCTCGTACGGCGGGATGTTCCGACCGGGCTGGTAGTGCGGGCCCTGACGGATATGGCGCACCACCAGGACCAGGTCCGTGGCGACGATCACGAAGAGCACCCCGCACGCGACGGCCCATCCGGTCCGCCCGGCGACCGCGAAGAGGCCGGTCCCGAGGCCGGTCCAGATCAGGCCCCAGACGCTCAACCAGAGCCGCATACGCAGCGGACTGCGCGCGGTGACCGGTTCACTTCCGGTGCGCATGGCTCTCGCACCTCCCACTCGGTGTGTACCCGCGCACGCGGTCCCCGACCCGGCCCGGGGACAAGCGATGTCGAAGAATGTCTCGCCAACGAAGCTCGTCAACGAAGAAGGTCTCGTCACCTGTGGGGTGGAACCGGGGAACCGGTGCAACAGGCCGCTCGTTCCCGGAACATGAGCGCACCGATGCGTCAAGGACATCAAGGCACCGGCCCGGGAGCCATCACCCCGGACGGCTGCGCCGTCGATCTGTACTCCCGGCTCTCCGTCGGCACCGAGCCCGAGGTGATCGCGGCAGCCGTGCCCGCCGGCGCCTCGCTGCTGGAGCTGGGCTGCGGAGCGGGCCGGGTGACCCATCCGCTGGTGGAGCGCGGCTTCGCCGTGACGGCCGTGGACGAGTCCGCGGAGATGCTGGAGCACATACGTGGCGCCCGGACGGTACGGAGCCCGATCGAGTCGCTGGAGCTGGACGAGACATTCGATGTGGTGATGCTCGCGTCGTATCTGGTGCACACGGGCGAGCACCAGATACGGGACGGCCTGCTGCGCACCTGCCGCAGACATGTCGCCGACGACGGCTGCGTACTGATCCAGCGCGAAGGGCTCGACTGGCACACCGTGGTGCCCCGGGAGCGGGTGGATCCGGCCGGTTACACCGTACGGATCGTGTCCTCCGAGCCCATCGGGGACGGAGTGGACTCCGTGCACGCCGAGTACATATTCCCGGACGCCCGCTGGACGCAGACGTTCCGGTCGCGTGAGCTGACGAAGGAGGCCTTTGAAGGGTATCTGGACGCGGCGGGACTGGCGGTCGACCGCTATCTGACGGACGACGGTACATGGGTGCGGGCCATACCGAAGTAAACCCGTCGACGGACGATGGGGTACGCGGTCAGTGAACGATGCTGTAGCTGTGCCAGGGACCTGAGTCCGGGGCGATCACATCGGTCAGTGTGGTGGCGATATATGTCGTGTGGTCGCCGGTGCAGTTCGCTGTCCGGTACATCATGAGGTCGACGAGCGTACGGTTCGTGAGCTCGACGGCTCCGGGCGAGGTCAGCCGGTGGCAGCCTCTGACCAGTGGGTTGGACACCTGGACCTCGTGATGCTGTTCCGTCCGGTAGGTGATGGTGCCCACCGCGTTCCGGCCGAGGCCGGAGCAGCCCGCGAGGGAGAGGGACAGGAACAGTGCCCCGGCGGCGATGCCGAGGCGGCGCCGGTGATGGGTCACGGACATGGGCGGTCCTGGTCGGCTCGTCGGTGGTCGGTGGTCGGTGGGTCGGCGGTGGGGGTCGGTTTGTCGGGGTCGGCCGGAAGAAGCCCGGTGCAAGCCCGGTGCTGGTCACACTGCCGGATCCGCGGCGCCACGGCACGAGGTGCGCGGCCGGCCGTGGTAGCCGGTCGCCGGTCGGTGCTCCGCTGCCCAGGTCGGCTACTGGCCCGTAGAAGCCTGTTCCCGGTTCTCGACCGTCGGGTCATACAGGGCATACCGTGGGTATTAACACCTCGCTCCGGCGTCAGGGGACCCATCATGGTCCAGGAACTGGTCATAGCGGTCATAGCGGCGATATGTGCCCTGGGGTTGTACGGGATGTCCGCCGCGCGGGTCATCAAGCAGTACGAACGAGGCGTGGTCCTACGGCTGGGCCAGCTCCGCGAGGGTGTTCGAGGGCCCGGATTCACGATGATCGTCCCGTTTGTGGACAGGCTGCACAAAGTCAATATGCAGATCGTGACGATGCCCGTGCCCGCACAGGACGGCATCACACGGGACAATGTCACCGTCCGCGTGGACGCGGTGATCTACTTCAAGGTCGTGGACGCGGCGGACGCGGTGATCCGTGTCGAGGACTACCGGTTCGCGGTCTCGCAGATGGCGCAGACATCGCTGCGGTCGATCATCGGAAAGAGCGATCTGGACGATCTGCTGTCCAATCGCGAGAAGCTGAACCAGGGTCTGGAACTGATGATCGACAGCCCGGCGATCGGCTGGGGCGTACAGATCGACCGGGTTGAGATCAAGGATGTATCCCTGCCCGAGACGATGAAGCGGTCGATGGCGCGCCAGGCGGAGGCGGACCGTGAGCGCCGCGCGCGGGTGATCAACGCGGACGCGGAGTTGCAGGCGTCGAAGAAGCTCGCGGAAGCGGCCAAGCAGATGTCCGAACAGCCCGCCGCGCTTCAGTTGCGACTGCTCCAGACCGTGGTGGCGGTCGCCGCCGAGAAGAACTCGACGCTCGTGCTGCCCTTCCCGGTCGAGCTGCTGCGTTTCCTTGAGCGGGCCACGCCGGCCGAGGCGGCGCAGGCCGCGAGGGCCGTCTCGGGCGGCCCGGTGTCGTCCGCGGTTTCGTCTGCTCTGGGAGGAGCGCGGACGGAACCGCGGATCCCGACCGAGTCCGCGGAGCGCTCCGAGGCGCCTGATGCGTCCGATGCGTCGGCCGTCGAGGCAGAACCGGAGTCAGAAGCTCCGCTGGAGACATCGCCGCCTGGAGCAGGTCCCGGCCCGGTCGGTGAGGCATCCTCGAGTCAGAAGCCCGTGCCGACCCAGCCGCGCGCCTGATTCCCCGTCCTCCTGATGCTCCGTCCTACCTCCCTGGGCTGCGAAAACGCCGCTCGGAGACCGGCTGTCAGACCCCCCGCCTAGACTCGCAGAGGTAATCGGATCTTGCGCGGGAAGGAGCCGACGGTCGTGGCGCAATTCGTTCATACCTTGGCAGAACCGGCCCTGCATGCCACGCCTTCCGTGGTGACCGCCGGGCTCACGCGCTGTGCGGCCGTCTTCCTGCCCGCAGGACTGCCGCGTGAGGGACGAGTGGCCTTCTGGGCTCCGGAGGGCGAGCTGCCCTTGGCGACGGCGGACGACGGTACGGGGGACGACGGGACGGCGGGCAGTACGGGGGAGCTGACCGTCGTGCGGAGCCATGGTGACGGAGTCCGTACGGTGACCGTTCCCGCCGTGGTGCTGTCCGTCGTGGACGCCGTTCCGCTGCTCGTCCGTGCCCGGCGCGACAAGGCGGCCCATCCGGCCGCCGCCTGCTGGGGCGCCGCCGCGCTCCATGCGCTTCAGCTCGTCGCGCGCGGCCGGCTGCTGCCAGGTCTCACCGCGTCCGACCATGACGCCTGGCGGGCGGGCCCGCTCGACGCCGACGACATCGCGCAGTTGAGGGCCATCGCGGCGGCCATGCCTCCCGAGGCGCACGCCGTACCGATCCCGGGGCCGAGTCCGCTGCGACTGCCCGATCCGGAAGCCCTGGTGAGGGCGTTCCTCGACGCAGTGGCCGACTCTCTGCCGCGAACCCCGGCAGCGGCGTACGCGGCGGGAGCGCCGTTCGCGGCCCGAGCGGCCCAGCATCTGCCGCACGCCCGTACGTGGGCGGCGGAGGCGGCGGCAGGTATGGACGCGGGAGTGCGGGTCTCGCTGCGGCTGGATCTTTCCGCGTTCGACCTGTTCGACCAGGCGGGCGCGGGAACGGAGGCGGACGTCGACGCGGGCCCGGGTTCGGGGGCGGGCTCGGGCTCCGGCACGAGCGCAGGTGTGGGCTCCGATTCCGGTGTCCGCGCCGGCGCCGAGCAGGACGGTGTCGTACGGCGGGCCGGGACCGCCCTCGTCCAGATCCACAGCCTGGCCGACCCGACGCTGGTCATCGACGCGGCCGGGCTCTGGGGGGGCGCCGGCGACGAGAGCTTCGGTCCGCGCGCCCGGATCGACGCGATGCTCGCCCTCCGCCGTGCCGCGCGCGTCTGGACGCCGCTCGCCCGACTGCTGGAGCGCGATGTCCCGGACGCGCTGGCGCTCTCCGAGGACGAGCTGTACGACCTGCTCGGCCCGGGGGCCGCCCGTCTCGCGGCGGCGGGCGTCGCCGTCCACTGGCCCAGGGAGCTGGCCCGTACGCTCACGGCCGCCGCGGTCGTGCGTCCCGCGCCCGGTTCGGCCACGGACGGCTCACCGTTCTTCGACAGTGAGGAACTGCTCAAGTTCAACTGGCAGTTGGCGCTCAACGGCGATCCGCTCAGCGAGGCGGAGATGGACGCGCTCGCCGAGTCGCACCGCCCGATCGTGCGGCTGCGCGACCAGTGGGTGGTGGTGGATCCCGCGCTCGTCCGTAAGGCGCGCAAGCGTGAGCTGGGGCTGCTGGAGCCGGTCGACGCGCTGGCTGTCGCCCTCACCGGTACCGCCGAGGTGGACGGCGAGACGGTGGAGGCCGTCCCGACGGGCGCGCTGGCGGCCCTGCGCGACCGGCTCATCGGAGACCACGGCACGGTCCCTCAGCCACCGGCCCTCGCCGCCACACTCCGCGACTACCAGCTACGCGGTCTCGCCTGGCTGGATCTGATGACCTCGCTCGGCCTCGGCGGCTGCCTGGCGGACGACATGGGCCTCGGCAAGACGGTCACGGTCATCGCCCTGCATCTTCACCGGGCCCATAAGGACCCCACGCTGGTCGTCTGCCCTGCCTCCCTCCTCGGCAACTGGCAGCGGGAGATCAACCGCTTCGCGCCAGGGGTGCCCGTGCACCGCTTCCACGGCGCGGGACGCAGCCTGGACGATGTGGCGGGCGGCTTCGTGCTGACCACCTACGGCACGATGCGCGGCAGCGCCGACGCGCTGGCCGGGCACACCTGGGGGATGGTTGTCGCCGACGAGGCCCAGCATGTCAAGAACCCGTTCTCGTCCACCGCCAAGGCGCTCCGTACGATTCCGTCGCCCGCCAGGATCGCGCTGACCGGCACTCCCGTGGAGAACAATCTCTCCGAACTGTGGGCGCTGCTCGACTGGACCACTCCCGGTCTGCTCGGACCGCTCAAGGCGTTCCGGTCGCGGCACGCCAGAATTGTGGAGAACATCGAGAACGCGAAGAGCGCCGGCGTCAAGGATGTGGAGAACGCGGACGCGGTGGAGCGTCTGTCGCGGCTCGTACGGCCCTTCCTGCTGCGCAGAAAGAAATCCGACCCCGGCATCGTGCCCGAGCTGCCGCCCAAGACGGAGAGCGATCATCCCGTCGCCCTCACCCGGGAACAGGCCTCGCTCTACGAGGCGGTCGTCCGCGAGACGATGGCGGCCATCGAGGAGGCGGAGGGCATCGCACGCCGCGGTCTTGTGATGAAGCTGCTCACCGCGCTCAAACAGATCTGCAACCATCCCGCGCAGTATCTGAAGGAGGACGCGGCCCGGCTGACCGGCCGCTCAGGCAAGCTCGCCCTCCTGGACGAACTGCTGGACACGATCCTCACGGAGGACGGCTCGGTGCTGGTCTTCACGCAGTACGTCTCGATGGCGCGGCTGCTCTCCGCCCATCTCGCCTCCCGCGCCGTCCCGTCCCAGCTCCTCCACGGCGGTACTCCCGTGGCCGAGCGCGAGCGCATGGTGGACCGGTTCCAGTCCGGCGAGATCCCGGTCTTCGTCCTCTCCCTCAAGGCCGCGGGCACCGGTCTCAATCTCACCAGGGCCGGGCATGTCGTCCACTTCGACCGCTGGTGGAATCCGGCCGTGGAGGAGCAGGCGACGGACCGCGCGTACCGTATCGGCCAGACCCAGCCCGTCCAGGTCCACCGGCTGATCGCGGAGGGCACGGTCGAGGACCGGATCGCCGAGATGCTGATGTCCAAACGGGCGCTGGCCGATGCCGTCCTCGGCTCGGGCGAGGCGGCCCTGACCGAGCTGACCGACCGTGAACTGGCCGATCTGGTGTCCCTGAGGAGGCTGTCATGACGGCTCGCCACGCCTGGGACACACCTCCTGCCCCGGACGCTCCGCTCACACCGGACACCACCGGCACCACGCACGCATCCAGGACCTCACGTGGCGCGCGGGCCGGCCGCAATGCCCGTGCGGCGCGTGCTCCGCGGCACGACGACCGCCGC